>NZ_JBELQE010000086.1:0-7561 GCF_040270385.1 Methylorubrum podarium
CGGAGCGCGGCGTTCTGGATGCAGGCCGCGTCCGGGTTCGCACGCTGACGCTTCCCGATGTCTACCAGGACCACGACAAGCCGGAGAAGATGTACGCTGAGGCCGGTCTCGACGCCGAGGGCATCCTCAGGGCCGTCCGCGCCGCCCTGCCGGAGAAGAAGGGCAGCCGGGCCGGGCGCCTGCGTCTCGCCTGAGCCGATTGAGTGCCCGAAGGCAATCGCTTGGAAAGCGATTGCACCGTATGCCGGGCGCGAAGAGCGCCCCGCGAAGCGGGCCTCGGCCTCGCCGAGGCGTCGAGCGAAGCGAAAGCCCAAGAATTAAGACCTTCGGCGGAGGCGGCCGCCGGCGTCTGAGGTTTGAGTAGAGAGCGCGGTGCTTGCCGCACCGCGTCATCAGTGAGACAAGCGCCGCGCCGTCCGGCCCGGAATCGGGTGCGTCGACGGAGCGGCGTTTCTGCTCGCCTGCGGGTCTCGTGACCGGCGGGCGGGACCACCCGTGAATCACGCGAGCACGATGACAGAGCCGACCCAAAGCGGCCCGTTCCCGGCGGGGCCGGTGCTGATCACCGGTGCCAGCGGCTTCCTGGGCGCCGCCCTGGTGGACGTTTTCCGCGCGGCCGGCTTCACCGTGCGGATCTCCGTGCGCGCGTCCTCGCCGCGAACCAACCTCACCTGGCCCGATGTCGAGATCGTCGAGGCCGACATGCGCGACCGCGCCGCCGTGGCGAGCGCCATGCGCGGCCAGCGCTACCTCGTCCACGCCGCGGCCGATTACCGGCTCTGGGCGCCGGACATGGAGGAGATCGTCCGCACCAACCGCGACGGCACCCGCATCCTGATGGAGGAGGCGCTGAAGGCCGGCGTCGAGCGGATCGTCTACACCTCGAGCGTCGCCACCATCAAACCGCACGACGACGGCACCCCCGCCGACGAGACCCGGCCGCTGACGCCCGAGACCGCCATCGGCGCCTACAAGCGCAGCAAGGTCGTGGCCGAGCGCGTGGTGGACGAGATGGTTCTGCGCGATCGCCTGCCGGCGGTGATCGTCAACCCGTCCACGCCGATCGGCCCCCGCGACGTCAAGCCGACGCCGACGGGCCGCATCATCCTCGACGCGGCGCAGGGAAAGATCCCGGCCTTCGTCGATACCGGCCTCAACCTCGCCCATGTCGACGACGTCGCCGCCGGCCACCTGCTGGCGCTGCAAAAGGGCCGGATCGGCGAGCACTACATCCTCGGCGGCGAGGACGTGATGCTGGCGCAGATGCTCGCCGACATCGCCGGCATCGTCGGCCGCAAGGCGCCGACGACGCGGCTTCCCTACGCGGTGATCTACCCGATCGCCTTCCTCTCCGAGCAGATCGCGCGGGTGACCGGCAAGGCGCCGCTCGCCACCATCGACGGCGTGCGCATGTCGAAGTACCGGATGTTCTTCTCCGACGCCAAGGCACGGGCGGAACTCGGCTATTCCGCGCGGCCCTATCGCCAGGGATTGGCGGACGCCGTCGCGTGGTTCCGTCAGGCGGGGTACATGACATGAGCGCCGCGCTTCAGACCGCCACCGACGCGCGCACGGGCAAGGGCCAGCACGACGAGAACTTCCCCGTCGCCTCGCACCTGATCCACCCGCGCAACCGCGGCGCGATCCTCGCCTTCTACAACTACGTGCGGGCGGGCGACGACGTCGCCGACCACACCGGGCTCTCGCCCGAGCGCAAGATCGAGATGCTCGACGCGCTCGCCGACGCGCTCACCGGCAAGGGCGGCTCCGATCCCTCGGTCGAGCCGCTGAAGCGGGAGCTCGCCGCGCACGATCAGCCGCCGACCCACGCGCTCGAACTGCTCGACGCCTTCCGCATGGACGCGCGCAAGTCGCGCTACGCGAACTGGGACGAGCTGATCCACTATTGCCGCTACTCGGCGATGCCGGTCGGGCGCTTCGTGCTCGACGTGCACGGCGAGGATCCGGCGCGGGTCTACGAGACCTCCGACGCGATCTGCGCCGCCCTGCAGGTGCTCAACCACCTCCAGGATTGCGGCAAGGATTTTCGCAATCTCGACCGGGTCTACATCCCCCTCGACGTGATGGCCAAGCACGGCGCCGACGTCGCGATGCTGGGCGCGGACAGGGCCACCCCCGAGCTGCGCGCGGTGATCCGCGAGCTCGCCGAGCGCACCCTGGTGCTGCTGGAAGAGGGGGCGCCGCTCCCGAACCGGATCGACGACTTCCGCCTGAGCCTGGAGATCGCCGCAATCCACCGGCTGGCCGTCGTGCTGACCAAGGGCCTGCTGACCCGCGATCCGCTCTCGGACAAGGTCCATCACGGCAAGGCCGCCTTCGCGCTCACCGCGCTCGGCGGCATCGCCGCCACTCTGGTGCGCCGCCCGTTCCGGTCGCGCGCCCCCCGTCCCGCCGGAGCCGGCCGATGAGCGCCACCGCCAGCCCGATCCCGGGCGAGACCGCCGAGGCGCCCGCCCTGCCGGCCGCCGGCTCGTCCTTCTACACGGCGATGCGCCTGCTCCCGAAGGAGCGGCGCGAGGCGATGTACGCCGTCTACGCCTTCTGCCGCTCGGTCGATGATGTGGCCGACGACGGCGGCCCGCGCGACGTCCGCGCGGCCGAACTCGACCGCTGGCGGGCCGATATCGACGCGCTCTATGCCGGCAACCCGCCGCCGCGGGTGAAGCCGCTGGAAGAGCCGACGCGCCGCTTCGGCCTCAAGCGCGAGGACTTTTTGGCGGTCATCGACGGCATGGCGATGGACGCGGAGGAGGACATCGTCGCCCCCTCGGAAGCCAAGCTCGACCTCTATTGCGACCGGGTGGCGAGCGCCGTCGGGCGGCTGTCGGTGCGCATCTTCGGCATGCCGGAGGCGGACGGCATCCGGCTCGCGTGGCACCAGGGCCGGGCGCTGCAGCTCACCAACATCCTGCGCGACATCGACGAGGACGCCGAGCGCGGCCGCCTCTATCTGCCGATGGAAAAATTCCACAAGATCGGGCTGATGACCCCGACGCCCCAGAGCGCGCTGGCACATCCGCGCCTCGGCGAGGTCTGCGCGGCGGTCGCCGCGGAAGCCGAGGAGCATTACCGCCAGACCTGGGCGATCATCGCGCGCAGCCCGCGGCAGGCCACCAAGGCGGCCCGCCTGATGGCGGCGGCCTACCGGCTCTACCTCGACGCCGTGGTCAGGCGCGGCTGGGCCGCCCCCCGCGCGCGGGTGAAACCCGGAAAACTCTCCCTCCTCCGCGTCGCCCTGCGCCACGGGATCTTTTGAGATGACGGGTACGGTTCACGTCGTCGGCGCCGGGCTCGCCGGCCTCTCGGCGGCCGCCTCGCTGGCGGAAGCGGGCGGCCGCGTGGTGCTGCACGAGGCGGCCAAGCAGGCGGGCGGGCGCTGCCGCTCCTACTACGACCCCTCGCTCGGGCTCACCATCGACAACGGCAACCACCTGCTCCTGTCGGGCAACCGCTCGTCCCTCGACTTCCTGCGGCTGATCGGGGCGCCGGACGACGCCCTGAGCGGTCCCGACGAGGCGGCCTTCCCCTTCGCCGACATCCGCACCGGCGAGCGCTGGACCCTGCGCCCGAACGAGGGCCGCCTGCCGTGGTGGGTGCTGCGGGCCGGCCGGCGCGTGCCGGGCACCCGCGCCCGCGACTACCTCGCGCCGCTCTCGCTGATGATGGCCGCCTCCGGCAACAAGCCGGGCCAGAGCGGCACGATCGGGGAGAAGATGTCCTGCGACGGTCCGCTCTACGAGCGGCTCTGGCACCCGGTGCTGCTCGCCGCCCTCAACACCGATCCGCGCGAGAGCGATGTCGGGCTCGCCGCCACCATCCTGCGCGAGACGCTCGGGGCGGGCGGGCGCGCCTGCCGGCCGCTGATCGCGGTCGAGGGCCTGTCCACCGCCTTCGTCGATCCGGCCCTGCGCTATCTCGAAGCCCAGGGCGCCGAGATCCGCTACGGCCGCCGCCTTCGGGCGCTCACCCTCGGGCAGGGCCGCATCGAGCGCCTCGACTTTACCGACGAGCCGACCGTGCTCGGACCGGACGACGCCGTGGTCCTGGCCCTGCCGCCGTGGGTGGCGACCGAATTGCTGCCCGGCACGCCGGCGCCGCAGGAATTCCGCTCCATCGTCAACGCCCATTTCGCCGTGCGCCCGCCGGAAGGGGCGCCGCTGATCCTCGGCGTCGTCGGCGGCCTGACCGAGTGGCTGTTCGCCTACCCGGATCGCTTCTCGGTGACCATTAGCGGCGCCGACCGGCTGCTGGAGGAGGGCCGCGAGGATCTCGCGCGCCGGATCTGGGTTGAGATCGCGGAACTCAACGGACTTGCACGGGAATTGCCTAGCTGGCAGATCGTCAAGGAGAAGCGGGCGACCTTCGCGGCGACGCCCGCTGAGGCCGCGCGTCGCCCCGGCGCGGCGACACGCTACCGGAATCTGGTTCTGGCCGGCGATTGGACGGAGACGGGTCTGCCCTCGACCATCGAGGGCGCGATCCGGTCCGGCACGAATGCCGCGCAAGCCCTAGTCCGCACCGGCATGTGCGGACGGGCACAGGCACAGGGAGTCGCTTGAAGGATATGACGACGGCATCGAAACACGCGAACGAGGCGAGCACGATGCGTGAGGCGGCCGTGAGCAAGGTCGAGACGCTGCAGCGTCCCAAGACCCGCGACGTCTCTCTCGACGACGTGGAGCGCGGCGTTCAGAACGCCGCCCGCGCGCTCACCGAGATGACGCAGGCGGACGGCCACATCTGCTTCGAGCTCGAGGCGGATGCGACGATCCCCTCCGAGTACATCCTGTTCCACCAGTTCCGCGGGACCGAGCCGCGGCCGGGGCTGGAAGCCAAGATCGGCAACTACCTGCGCCGCACGCAGTCGAAGGTGCATGGCGGCTGGGCGCTCGTCCATGACGGCCCGTTCGACATGAGCGCGTCGGTGAAGGCGTATTTCGCCCTCAAGATGATCGGCGACGACATCGAGGCGCCGCACATGCGCGCCGTGCGCAAGGCGATCCTCCAGCGCGGCGGTGCGGCCAACGCCAACGTCTTCACCCGCATCCTGCTCGCCCTCTACGGCGAGGTGCCGTGGACGGCGGTGCCGGTGATGCCGGTGGAGGTGATGCACCTGCCGAAGTGGTTCCCGTTCCACCTCGACAAGGTGTCCTACTGGGCCCGCTGCACCATGGTGCCGCTGTTCGTGATCCAGGCCAAGAAGCCGCGGGCGAAGAACCCGCGCGGCGTCGGCTTGGCTGAACTGTTCGTGACCCCGCCCGATTCGGTGCGGACCTGGCCGGGCTCGCCCCACGCCACCTGGCCGTGGACGCCGATCTTCGGCGCCATCGACCGCGTGCTGCAGAAGACGCAGGACCGCTTCCCGAAGGTGCCGCGCCAGCGCGCCATCGACAAGGCGGTGGCCTGGGTCTCCGAGCGCCTGAACGGCGAGGACGGGCTCGGCGCCATCTTCCCGTCGATGGTCAACTCGGTGCTGATGTACGAGGTGCTGGGCTATCCGCCCGACCACCCGCAGGTGAAGATCGCGCTGGAGGCCATCGAGAAGCTCGTCGCCGAGAAGGAGGACGAGGCCTATGTCCAGCCCTGCCTCTCGCCGGTCTGGGACACGGCGCTGAACAGCCACGCCATGCTGGAGGCCGGCGGTGCCCAGGCCGAGGCCAATGCCCGCGCCGGCCTCGACTGGCTCAAGCCCCTGCAGATCCTCGACATCAAGGGCGACTGGGCCGAGACCAAACCGAACGTGCGCCCCGGCGGCTGGGCCTTCCAGTACGCCAACCCGCACTATCCCGACCTCGACGACACCGCCGTCGTCGTGATGGCGATGGACCGGGCGCAACGTCAGCACGGTCTGGTCAGCGGCATGCCGGACTACTCGGCCTCGATCGCCCGCGCCCGCGAATGGGTCGAGGGCCTGCAGAGCGCCGATGGCGGCTGGGCGGCGTTCGACGCCGACAACAACCACCACTACCTCAACCACATCCCGTTCTCGGATCACGGCGCGTTGCTCGATCCGCCGACCGCGGACGTGACCGCCCGCGTCGTCTCGATGCTGTCCCAGCTCGGCGAGACCCGCGAGACCAGCCGGGCGCTCGACCGCGGCGTGACCTACCTGCTCAACGACCAGGAGAAGGACGGGAGCTGGTACGGCCGCTGGGGCATGAACTTCATCTACGGCACGTGGTCGGTGCTCTGCGCGCTGAACGCGGCGGGTGTCGATCCGCAATCGCCGGAGATCCGCAAGGCGGTGGCGTGGCTCATCCGCATCCAGAACCCGGATGGCGGCTGGGGCGAGGACGCCTCCTCCTACAAGCTCAACCCCGAATTCGAGCCGGGCTACTCCACCGCCTCGCAGACGGCCTGGGCGCTGCTCGCCCTCATGGCGGCGGGCGAGGTGGACGACCCGGCGGTCGCCCGCGGCGTCAACTACCTCGTGCGCACGCAAGGGCAGGACGGGCTGTGGAGCGAGGAGCGCTACACCGCCACGGGCTTCCCGCGGGTGTTCTATCTCCGCTACCACGGCTACCCGAAGTTCTTCCCGCTCTGGGCGATGGCCCGCTTCCGCAACCTGAAGAAGGGCAACAGCCGTCAGGTGCAGTTCGGGATGTAGCGCACGGCGTCTTCCCTCCCCCTTGCGGGGAGGGACCGAGGGTGGGGGTCGTGCAGGCGGCACCGCAACGTTCCCTCCTGAGCCACCCCCACCTCCAACTTCTCCCCGCAAGAGGGAGGAGAGACCGTGATCGCCCATGATCCCCTGGGAGCACCTCGACACCGCCGCGATCCCCGGTGAGGCGGGCACACTTCGCCTGATGCGCCGCGGGACCGAGTACTCGATCCAGCTCGACCGCAACGAACTCATGAACAGCCGCCTCAGCGGCTCGGAGGAGGCGCTGGCGCGGCTCGCCGCCGAGCGGATCGCGGGCGCGAGGGCGCCGCAGGTGCTGATCGGCGGCTACGGCATGGGCTTTACCCTGCGCGCCGCGCTGCGATTTCTGCCGGAGGCGGCGCGGGTGACGGTCGCCGAGATCGTGCCGGCGGTGCTCGCCTGGGCGCGCGGGCCGATGGCGGCGCTGACCGGCCCCAGCCTCGACGATTCGCGGGTGACGATCCGCGAGGCGGATGTGGCCGCGGTGATCCGCGAGCGACCGGGCGCTTACGACGCGATCCTGCTCGACGTGGACAACGGCCCCGACGGCCTCACCCGCGGCGCCAACGACCGCCTCTACGACGCCGCCGGCCTCGGTGCGGCCCGCGCGGCGCTTCGCCCCCGCGGCGTGCTGGCGGTGTGGTCGGCCCATCCCGACGCGGCCTTCACCCGGCGGCTCGGTCAGGCAGGGTTTTCGGTCGAGGAAGTGGCGACGCGGGCGCGCGGCAAGCGCGGGGCGCGGCACGTGATCTGGCTGGCTGGACGGGGCTAAGAGCCAGATGTGACGCGCAAATCTCCCCCTCCCCTCCGCGGGAGAGGGTGGCCCCCGAAGGGGGTCGGGTGAGGGGAGCGCCGCTTCCGGAAAGACCTGAGCCGCCCCCTCTCCCGCCCGCTCGC
>NZ_JBELQE010000087.1:0-1873 GCF_040270385.1 Methylorubrum podarium
GCGTACATCTTCTCCGGCTTGTCGTGGTCCTGGTAGACATCGGGAAGCGTCAGCGTGCGAACCCGGACGCGGCCTGCATCCAGAACGCCGCGCTCCGCGAGCAGGTGCAGCACCATCGCGCCGAACCCGCCGACCGAGCCCTCCTCCACCGTCACCAGAACCTCGTGGCTCATCGCCAGATCCACGATCAGCTCCGCGTCCAGAGGCTTGGCAAAGCGCGCATCCGCCACCGTGGCCGCCACGCCCTCCGCCTCCAAGGCATCGGCCGCCTTCAGCGCCTCCGACAGGCGCGTGCCCAGCGACAGCAGCGCCACCCGGGCGCCCTCGGGACGCCGCACCACACGGCCGCGGCCGATCGCCAGCGGCTCGCCCCGCTCCGGCAGCTCCACGCCGACACCCTCGCCGCGGGGATAGCGCAGCGCGATCGGCCCGCTGTCATGCGCGTGGGCGGTCGCCACCATGTGCACCAGCTCCGCCTCGTCGGCCGCCGCCATCACCGTCATGTTCGGCAGGCAGCAGAGATAGGCCAGATCGAACGCGCCCGCATGCGTGGCGCCGTCCGCCCCCACCAGACCCGCGCGGTCCAGGCAGAACCGCACCGGCAGGTTCTGCAAGGCCACGTCGTGCACGACCTGATCGTAGGCCCGCTGCAGGAAGGTCGAGTAGATCGCCACGAACGGCTTGTAGCCCTCCGTCGCCAAGCCGCCGGCAAAGGTCACCGCGTGCTGCTCGGCGATGCCCACGTCGAAGGTCTTGTCCGGGTGCGCCTTGCCGAACAGGTCGATGCCGGTACCGCCGGGCATCGCCGCGGTGATCGCCACCACCTTCGGGTCGGCATCCGCCGCCTTGATCAGGCTCTCGCCGAACACCCGGGTATAGGCCGGCGCGTTCGCCTTGGCCTTGGCCTGGATGCCCGACACCACGTCGAACTTGACCACGCCGTGGTAGCGGTCGGCGCTCGCCTCGGCCGGGGCGTAGCCCTTGCCCTTCTGCGTCACCACGTGGAGCAGGATCGGGCCCTGATCCGAATCGCGCACGTTCTTGAGCACGGGCAGCAGGTGGTCGAGGTTGTGCCCATCCACCGGGCCGACATAGTAAAAACCCATCTCCTCGAACATCGTGCCGCCGCCGACCACCAGCGAGCGGGCATATTCCTCGGCGCGCACGGCGCGCTCGTAGAGCGCCTTCGGCAGGAGCTTGCCGAGCTGCTTGGCGGTCTCACGCAGGCCGCGATAGGTGCCGCCGGAGGCGAGCCTTGCGAGGTAGGCCGACATCGCGCCGACGGGGGGCGCGATCGACATGTCGTTGTCGTTGAGGATGACGATCAGGCGCGAGTGCAGCGCGCCGGCATTGTTCATGGCCTCGTACGCCATGCCCGCCGACATCGAGCCGTCGCCGATCACCGCGACCATGTTGCGGCGCTTGCCCGGCGCCGCGCCCTTGGCCTTCGCCTCGGCGTCGGCGAGGTCGCGCGCCACCGCCATGCCCAGCGCGGC
This sequence comes from Methylorubrum podarium, assembly GCF_040270385.1. Lineage (NCBI taxonomy): Bacteria > Pseudomonadati > Pseudomonadota > Alphaproteobacteria > Hyphomicrobiales > Methylobacteriaceae > Methylorubrum > Methylorubrum podarium. The sequence continues at coordinate 1,497 of NZ_JBELQE010000087.1, forward strand.
GGAGATCGAGGTGGAGGAATGGGCCGCGCCGAAGGGGTCGTACGCGCTCTCCGAGCGCTTGGTGAAGCCGGACAGGCCGCCGCCCTGGCGCAGGGTGCGGATGCGGTCGCGGCGTCCGGTGAGGATCTTGTGCGGGTAGCACTGGTGCCCGACGTCCCAGACGATGCGGTCGTCGGGGGTGTCGAAGACGTGGTGGAGCGCCACGGTGAGTTCGACCACGCCCAGGCCGGAGCCGAGATGGCCGCCGGTGATCGAGACGGCGTCGATCATCTCGGCGCGCACCGCGTCGGCCACCTTCTGCAGCTCGCTCTCCGGCAGAAGCCGGAGACGATCCGGCGTCTCAAGACCCTCAAGGATCGTCGTGTCCGCTAGTGCCA
>NZ_JBELQE010000088.1:0-10651 GCF_040270385.1 Methylorubrum podarium
GTTCGGGGTGGGGGTGGTGCCGGATCGAGCGCGGCGGTGCCGTCTGCACCACCCCCACCCCGAACCCCTCCCCACAAGGGGGAGGGGACAGGCCAGGCTCTGACCGAGGTGATCAACCGGAAACCGTTTGAGCAGGGATCCTCACCCCACCCCCAATTGCTGCGCGGCGCTCATGATCGCCGTCATGCGGTAGGGCTTCATCACCAGCACGCTCTCGCTCACCTGCCGGGGCTGCTCGGCGCTGTAGCCGGTCACGTAGATGACCGGTAGCGCCGGATGGAGGAGGCGGGCGCGCTCGGCGAGGTCCCAGCCGTCGAGCTGGCCCGGCAGGCGGATATCGGTGAACAGGAGATCGAGCCGCTCGGCCACCTGGAGCAGGCCGTAGGCCTCCTCCGCGGTGCCGGCGCTGAGCACGGCGAAGCCGGCATCCTCGAACTCCATGGTCACCGCGTTGAGCAGCATCTCTTCGTCCTCGACGACGAGCACCGTCCGCTTGTCGGTCATCCCTCCCCTCTCCCTCCTTCGTCCCGTCGCCCTGCGGGCCCGCGCCCGAGTGAGCAGAGGACGCAAAACGTCGACGATGCCCTAGCGCGTTGCATCCAGTCCGGTCCCCGCCCTCCGGGACGGTCCTTCAGCCCGGGACCGCCACCGGCGACAGCAGCGGCGGCGCGAAGCCGGACTCGGCGGCCGGGGCCGGACGCGTCGCCGCCGGGCGGGCCGCGGCGGGCGCCTGCGCCGGGAAGGACAGACGCACCGTGGTGCCGGGCCGGTCGCCGCGCACGAAGCTGGCGTTGCCGCCCGATTGCTGCGCGAAGCCGAACACCTGGCTGAGCCCCAGGCCCGTCCCCTGCCCCAGCGGCTTCGTGGTGAAGAACGGCTCGAAGGCCCGCGCCTCCACCTCCGGCGGCATCCCGGTTCCGGTATCCGACACCTCGACGGCGAGCCCGTCGCCGTCCGGCAGCGGCCGGGTGGCCAGGGTGAGCGTGCCGCCCTCCGGCATCGCGTCGCGGGCGTTGACCGCGAGGTTGAGGATCGCGTTCTCGAGCTGGTTGGGATCGATGCTCACCCGCGGCAGGTCCGGGGCGAGGTCGGTCTCGAGCCGGATCCGCGAGCCGATCGTGCCGCGCAGGAACTCGGCGAAGGAGGCGATCTGCGCGTTGACGTCGGTGCTCACCGGCGAGAGCGGCTGGCGGCGGGCGAAGGCCAGCAGCTTGTGCGTCATCGTCGCCGCCCGCTCGGCTCCCTTCACCGCGTCGCGCAGCTGCCTGCGCAGAGGGCCCTCCTCGGGAAGGCCGCGCTCGACCCGGTCGAGGTTGAGCAGCACCACGTTGAGCAGGTTGTTGAAGTCGTGGGCGACGCCCCCGGTGAGCTGGCCGATCGCCTCCATCTTCTGGCTCTGGCGCAGCAATTCCTCGGTGCGCTGGCGCTCGGCGATGGCCGCTTCCAGGGCCGCGAGCGCCGCGTCGCGCTCACGGATGCGCGCCTCCAGCGCCTCGTTGGCCTGGCGCAGCTGGGTCGGCGACGGCAGCGTCAGCGCCTTCGGCATCAGGAGCCAGAGCGCCACCGCCGTGCCGATGGAGGCGAGGCCCGTGAAGAGCTTGACCGCCGCCTCCAGCCCGTAATCCGGCACCCAGAGCGTCCAGATCGCCATGAGGTGCGTCGCGCCGCAGGCGGTGATGAACACGGCGAACGACCAGAACATCCAGCCGAACACCACGTCCCGGCGGCGGGACACGAAGTAGGCCAGCCCGACGGGAATCGAAAAATAGGCGAAGGCGATCAGGCTGTCGGAGACGACGTGCGTCCAGATCAGCTCCGGGCGCCACAGCAGACAGATGCCGTGGGGCGAAAGGTTTTCGACCTCCCACAGCCGCCGCAGAAGTTCGAGCATTGCTCCGCCCCCGGCTCATCGGCCTGCGATCCTACAGGTCGCGCCGTCAGATGCTCAATAGGAATTCGGGTGCTCCGGCGAATGCGGGTGCCCCTCGAGCCAATTCTCTACGCGGGACGCCTTGGACCACCAAACGTTAAGTCTTGCTTAACCCTATTTGCCCATCACCGGGAGTGGTTTTCGAGGGCGGGCGCGAGTGTCGGCGCAACGAGCTATCACGCAGGCTGAGGCGTCGCCGAGGGCCTTGCAGGACGCTCTGCAGGGAGCTCTGCAACGGGCCTTGCAGGGGGCTCTGCAAGAGACCGCGCGGGACGCGTCGCCCGAGGCCCCGCCTCCGGCGCCGGCCGCCGCGCCGAGGCGCGTCAGCCTCGGCAGCCTGCTGGCCGCCACGGCCCGGCGCCATCCCGACCGGATCGCGGTGGTCGACCCCGCCGACAAGCCGGCGTGGAGCGACCGGCCCGCCATCACCTGGACCTACGCCGCCGCGGCCGAGATCGTCGAGCGCCTCGCCCGCGGCCTGCGGAGCTGGCGCCTGCCTCCGGGAAGCCGCATCGGCCTGTGCCTGCCGGGCTCGGCGGAGAGTGCGCTGGCGATCCTCGCCGTCGAGGCCGCCGGCCACGTCGCCTGCCTCCTGCCGGTCTCCTGGGACGAGGAGCGCCTGCTCGCGGCGGCGCAGGGCGTGGCGCTGAGCGCGGTGCTGACCCAGGCCCGGCTCGGCTCGGCCGCGCCTGCCGAGCGCCTCTGCACCGTCGCCGCGCGCTATTTCGGCCTGCGCTACCTCGCCGCCTTCGGCCCCGACGTGCCGGACGGGGTGATCAACCTCGACCGCTTCGTCCTCGACGGCCCGGCCGGCGAGCCGGCGGAACCGGCCCCCGCTTCCGCCGGCATCGTCAGCTTCGTCGGCGGCGATCCCGAACGGCCGATCTATCGCAGCGGCGAATCGGTGGTGGCGGCCGCGGCCGCCCACCTCGTGGCGATGCGGGTCGCGCCCGGCGAGCGCATCCTCAGCCTGATCGGCCCGCACGACCTGCGCGGCCTCGCCACCGGGCTCGGCGCCGCCCTCGTCGCGGGCGCGAGCCTGGAGACGATGCCGCTGTTCGACGGCGCCGCCTTCGCGGCGGCCCTGCGCCGGCCGGGGCCGACCCATCTCGTCGCCCCCGCCTTCCTCGAGAAGAATCTCGCCGGCCGCGACCTGCCGGAGGATCTGCGCTCCGTCGCCCTGGTCCACCGTGCCCCGGCCCGCCTCCCCGGCCGCAGCCGCGCCGCCGGGCGACCGCAGAGCCTGCGGCTCGACACGGTGGTCGACACGATCGTCTTCGACGAGACGGCGCTGCTGTCCGGCCGGCGCGGGACCGCGGCCGACCTCTCGCTGGTGCTCGGCAAGCCGGAGCGCCTCGCGCTCCCGGCCACCCTGATGGCGCTGCGGCACGGCCCGGACGGACGCCTCGCCTTCCGCGGCCAAGCCAGCGCCGCGGCGGCGCTGCAGCGCGGGACTCCGCCGACCGTGCCGAGCGATGCCTGGCAGGAGACGGCCTACGCGCCGGTGCTGTTCGCGGGCCTCGCCACCGCGATCGAGGCGATGGAGACGCCTGAACCCGCGGTTTCCCCGGAAATTTTTGCGCCTGCGTAATCCGGCCCGCGACGCGCGGCGCCCGCGCCCCGCGCGCCTTCGCCCCGGCGATTGAAACGTCATCTGTGACAGCGACTTGACGGCGTCGCGGCAATCCCCGCCCGCGTTGTCCACCGCCTGTGCGGCGCAGTTCATCGCGCCTTCATCCAAGCGATTCCATGGTCACTGCATCTGCATGGCCGGCGAACCAATCGTGGCCGTGCGGGTTATCCGGGGTGCCTCTTCACACGAGGCACGACATGGGGTAACGCTGAAGCTTATGGGTGCGCTGCAACAAGTGCTCGTCGTCGACGATGGCCACCGGGCCGTCGATCGCTCTCTCGCCGCCGACCTTGCCGGGCTCGGTTACGCGAGCGTCACCGCTTCGATCGAGGCGGCCGACGACGTTCTCGCCGTGATCGCCCGCCCCGCGGCGATCGTCCTCCAGCTGTCCGCCAGCCCGAACCCGCACATCGCCGCCCTGGCCAACCGCCTGCGCGAGCAGATGCGCGTCGGCGGCATCCCGGTGATCGAGATGGACGATGCGGGACCCCGCCCCGGTGCGCCGGTCGACCTGAAGAGCCGAATCGGGCCCTACGTGCTCAACGAGCCGGAGCTGTAGGGCTTTCCCATAACGGGACAATGACGGGCGGGCCGAAAGGTCCGCCTTTTTCGTACGCGGTCCAAGAGGCGACCGCGCTTCGAGAGTCGATTACGCCGCGACGATCTCGCTCTCGCGCACGGCGCGTTCCGCCGAGCCCGAGCGGATGCGGTAGGAGGGCTCGCCGGTCGGATCGTCGGGCATCAGGCGGACGATCTCGCTGACCGCGCCGAACCCCAGCCGCTCGTCGATGGGGGACGATTGCGCGCGACGGACGCGCTGGCCGAGCTTGAACTTGTGCATCATCGGTATCTCCTCGAACGCTTCCGCCGGACGGTGAAGACCGCTTCGGCGAAGGAGAGCCCCGTCGGGACAACGGGCAAGAGCCGATCGTGGTCGCAGGCGGGGATCGTATCGGCCCCACGCCGCGCCGGGGCGGGTTTCCGCGCACCGGACGAACCCGGCGCGCGGTCGCGGTTGCCCGCGGGCGATCAGCGCCGCAGCTTGATCTTCGCCTTGCGGGCGGCGTAGCGGGCGTCCCGCTCTTCCTTCTGCTTGGCCTGGGCAAGGCGGACGCGCTCGGCGGCGGCCTCGATCTCGGCGGCCTTGCGCGCCGCCTCCGCCTCGCGCTCCGCGGCGGCGATGGCGGCCAGCCGCTCGGCTTCGAGACGCCGCTGCACCGCGCGCTCCTGGACCCGCTCCTCGCGGGCGACCGCGATCGCGCGGCGCTCGGCCTGTCGCGCCTGCACGGCCGGATCGTCCTGGGCGGGACGGGCGCGGAAGCGGGCGAGCATGGCCTCCCGGGCGGCGGCGGAGTTCTGGCGGCGGTCGTCGAAGGAGTTTTGTTTGCTGAAGCTCACGGACTATCCTTGATCGTGCCGGGCTCGGAACGGGCCGCGGCCTTGAAAAGCGTGAAGCCGCTCCGGTGGGAGCGGCTTCGAAATCTCGGGGCGTTCGGCGCGGATTACGCGACCTGGAGCTGTCCCGCGGACTGCTTGCCGGAACGGCGATCGGTTTCCAGCTCGTAGGAAACCTTCTGCCCCTCGGCGAGGCCGCGCAGACCGGCGCGCTCGACGGCGGAGATGTGGACGAAGACGTCCTTCGAGCCGTCCTCAGGCTGGATGAAGCCGAAGCCCTTCTGCTCGTTGAACCACTTCACGGTACCAGTCGCCATCGAAACGTCCTCGTCTTCCGCAGGATACAAGCAAATGGCCCTGGTGCCGCACGGCGCCGGGCCCTGTCGTTCAACCGATTACGAAGGAAAATGAGAACCGCCCTGCGGAGGCGTCACGGCCCATAAAATCCGGCCTCGCATCGATGAGAACTGATATGCAATTTCATTGGAGCTTTATCAAGGCACGATTTTATTTTTCACAACGCGGGAATTGTTAGCGGGTCATCCGGGATGACCCGCCTCGTGAAGATTTTCCTCAACCCGCAGCGCAGGTTGAAGCCTGCGGCTCCCCCGCGACCGCGCCGCTCACGCCGCCTTCCTGGCCCGTTTGGCGATGGTCACGAGCCCGCGCATGATCTGCGTCGTCTCCTTCAGGCGCTTCGGAATGCCGTCGAGTTCGCGGATGAACACGACGCTCATGTCGGGGCGCACCTTGGCGAAGGAGCCCTGCTCCACGACCATGGCGGCGAGCCCCTGCGGGTTGGCGAAGGATTTTTCGCGGAAGTGGACGACGACGCCCTTCGGCCCCGCCTCGACCTTCTCGACGTTCGCCTCGCGGCACAGGATCTTGATCGTCACGATCTTGAGGAGTTGCTCCACCTCGGGCGGCAGCGGCCCGAACCGGTCGATCAGCTCGGCGCCGAAGCTCTCCATCTCGGCGTCGTTCTCGATGGTCGAGAGGCGCCGGTAGAGGCCGAGGCGGACGGTGAGATCCTCGACATAATCCTCGGGGATGGTGACGGGGGCGCCGAGCGCGATGGTCGGCGACCACGCCTCCTCCACCGGCTCCTCGATCCCGGCCTTGAGCGCGGTGACGGCGTCCTCCAGCATCTGCTGGTAGAGTTCGTAGCCCACCTCCTTGATGTGGCCGGACTGGGCGTCGCCGAGCAGGTTGCCGGCACCGCGGATGTCGAGGTCGTGGGAGGCGAGCTGGAAGCCGGCACCGAGCGTGTCGAGGCTCTGGAGCACCTTGAGCCGCTGCTCGGCCTGGGCCGTGAGCTGGCGGTTGGCCGGCGTCGTGAACAGGGCGTAGGCCCGCGCCTTGGAGCGGCCGACGCGCCCGCGCAGCTGGTAGAGCGCGGCGAGCCCGAACATGTCGGCCCGGTGCACGATCAGCGTGTTGGCGGTCGGGATGTCGAGGCCGGATTCGACGATCGTGGTCGAGAGCAGCACGTCGTACTTGCCCTCGTAGAACGCCGTCATCACGTCCTCGAGCTGGCCCGCCGCCATCTGGCCGTGGGCGACGGCGACGGTCACCTCCGGCATCTCCTGGTCGAGGAAGCGCTTGACCTCCGCCAGATCCTCGATGCGCGGCACGACGTAGAAGGCCTGCCCGCCGCGGTAGCGCTCGCGCAGCAGCGCCTCGCGGATCAGGAGCGGGTCGAACGGCGTCACGAAGGTGCGCACCGCCAGCCGGTCCACCGGCGGCGTGGCGATGATCGAGAGTTCGCGCACCCCCGTCATGGCGAGCTGCAGCGTGCGCGGGATCGGCGTGGCCGAGAGCGTCAGCACGTGCACCTCGCTCTGGAGCGCCTTCAGCCGCTCCTTGTGGGCGACGCCGAAATGCTGCTCCTCGTCGACGATGATGAGGCCGAGATCCTTGAACGCGACGTTCTTCGCCAGGAGCGCGTGGGTGCCGACGACGATGTCGACCTGGCCCTCGGCAAGCCCCGCGCGGGTCTGGCGCTGATCGCCGGCCGAGACGAAGCGCGAGAGCTGCGCGATGTTGATCGGCAGGCCCTTGAAGCGCTCGGCGAAGGTCCGGAAATGCTGGCGGGCGAGCAGCGTCGTCGGCACCACCACCGCCACCTGCTTGCCCGAGATCGCCGCGGCGAAGGCCGCGCGCAGAGCCACCTCGGTCTTGCCGAAGCCGACATCGCCGCAGACGAGGCGGTCCATCGGCCGCCCGGCATTGAGGTCGTCGAGCACCGCGTCGATGGCGTTGGCCTGATCCTCCGTCTCCTCGAACGGGAAGCGGGCGGCGAATTCCTCGTAGAGGCCCTCCGGCGCCTTGAGGCTCGGGGCGGGCTTCACGAAGCGCGCGGCGGCGACCTTGATGAGCTCGCCCGCCATCTCGAGGATGCGGCGCTTCATCTTGGCCTTGCGGGCCTGCCACGCCCCGCCGCCGAGGCGGTCGAGCGCCACCTCGGAATCCTCCGAGCCGTAGCGGGTCAGAAGCTCGATGTTCTCCACCGGCAGGAGCAGCAGGCCGCCGGCATATTGCAGCTCCAGGCAATCGTGCGGCGCGCCGGCCGCCGTGACGGTCTTGAGGCCGACGAAGCGGCCGATGCCGTGGTCGGCATGGACCACGAGGTCGCCGGGCTGGAGCGCCTGCACCTCTAGGATGATGTCCTGCGGCCGCTTGGACTTGCGCTTCTGGCGCACCAGCCGGTCGCCCAAAATGTCGCCCTCGGCCACCACCGCGAGCCGGTCGAGGGTGAAGCCCGCCTCCAGGCCCCAGACGGCGACCGCCACGTCGGTGCCGCGCTTCAAGGCGTTGACCGCGGTGAAGGTGTTGATCTCGATCGGTTTTTTCAAGCCGTGATCGGTCAGCACGCCGCAGAGCCGGTCGCGGGAGCCGTCGGACCAGGATCCCAGGATCACGTGATGCCCGGAGGCCTGCAGGTCGCGGATATGCGCCACCGCGGCGTCGAACACGCTGATCCCCTCCTCCGCCCGCTCGGGCGCGAAGTTTCGACCCGCTCGGGCGCCGCAATCGATCACGGCGCGCGCGTCGGAATCGGGCTGCGCGAAGGGGGTCAGCCGCGCGACCGTGCCGGCCTCGACCTTGCCCTTCCACTCGTTCGGCGTGAGGTAGAGCGCGCGCGGCGGCAGCGGCTTGTAGGGCGCGACGCCGGATTGAGGATTCTTCAGCGCCGCCTCGCGGGCCTGGAAGTAGTCCTGGATCAGGGCGAGCCGCTCGGCCGCCGCCTCCTCGACCTGCGGGTCGAACAGCATCGGCACGTCGCCGAGATAGTCGAACAGGGTGTCGAGGCCGTCGTAGAACAGCGGCATCCAGTGTTCGAGCCCGGCATAGCGCCGGCCCTCGCTCACCGTCTCGTAGAGCCGGTCGTCGCGGGTCGCCGCGCCGAAGCTCGACAGATACCCCTGCCGGAAGCGCCGGATCGTCTCGGTGGTGAGCTGCACCTCGCTCATCGGCACGAGGTCGAGGGAGCGGAGCGACCCCACCGTGCGCTGCGTCTCGGGATCGAAGGCGCGGATCGATTCGAGGGTGTCGCCGAAGAAGTCGAGGCGGATCGGGTTCGGCAGGCCGGGCGGCGACAGGTCGAGGATGCCGCCGCGCACGGCGTACTCGCCCGTGTCACGCACCGTCCCCGTGCGCAGAAACCCGTTGGCCTCGACCCAGGCGACGACCTTGTCCATCGGCACCACGTTGCCGATCGCCGCCGAGAAGGTCTCGACCGCGACCCGGGCGCGGGGCGGCACCCGCTGCACCAGGGCGTTCACCGTGGTGCAGAGGATGCGCGGCTTCTCTTCCGACGAGCGAGAGCGGGTGAGCCGCGAGAGCGCGGTCATGCGCTGGGCGGCGATGGCGGCGTTCGGCGAGACGCGGTCGTAGGGCTGGCAGTCCCAGGCCGGGAAACTCATCGCCTCGATCTCGGGGGCGACGAATTTCAGGGCGTTCTGGAAGGCGTTGGAACGGCCCGAATCGCGCGCGACGTGGACCAGCACCGCCGGCCCCTCGAACGTGCCCGACAGCGCGCGGGCGAGGTCGGCCGCCACCAGGGCGTCGAAGCCGTCGGGGACGGAGGCCAGCGTCGGGCTGTCGCCGCGCCGGATCGCATCGAGCGCCTTGGTCAGCGGCGCCGATTTCGGCAGGGCGAAGCGCGCGGTCTGCGGCTTCGGGGCGGGAGCGGGCGGCTTGGGCTGGGGTTTGACCATCGGTTCTTGGACAAGGGGCTGGAAAAAGCCCCTCCCCTCTGCGGGGGAGGGTGCCTGCGGAGCAGGCGGGAGAGGGGGCGACGTTTCCGGAGAGGTCGCTCCCCTCACCCGACCCGCTTCGCGGGCCACCCTCTCCCGCAGAGGAGAGAGGGGGAGCCGCGGCACTCGATGGGAAATCGAGGAATGCCGACGATGTTCAGTTATGGATCGGCGCGTCGTGCCGATGGAACGCCTTGAGCCGGCGATACACGGCGGTGTCGTAGTTCTCCGGCGTCGCGTCCTCGCCGGTGAGCCAGCGGAACAGGTCGCGGTCGGGCACCTCGATCAGCGCCTCGAACTGCGTCAGCTCCTCCTCGGACAATTCGCCGATCTCGGCATCGGCGAAGCGGCCCATGATCAGGTCCATCTCGCGGATGCCACGGTGCCACGCCCGGAACAGCGTGCGGCGGCGGCGCGGGTCGAGGTCGGCGCTGGTGCGGGTGGTGCCGGACATGGGCTGTCCCCCTATGAATCCTGAACCCGCATGTAGAGGGGCGTGCGGCCGCGGGCAAACGGTGCGTCGGCGCTTGCGCGCGGTGTCCGCGCGCCGGGAAGCGGCCGAGCCGGCCGGAGGAACCGGTGAGAAGCACGCGCCGGATGCCATCTGCGCAGATGTGGGCGAGGGGTGAAGCGGAGTATAGGGTGTCTCGGATTCCCGCGCTCGACAGGCCCTTGAACCCGGTCACATGACCTCGGACACCAGCCAGACCCTCGGGCACCGTGCGGAGGCGGCCCCTCCCCGCTCCGGTGGCGACGACGCCCCCGGCCTTCGCCCCAGCATCCTCGACCCGCTCTTCGCCCCCGCCCGCGGCCTGCCCGGCGTCGGGCCGAAGATCGCGCCGCTGATCGAGAAGCTGCTCGGCTCCGAGGAGCGGCCGGCCCGCGTCGCCGACCTGCTGTTCCACCTGCCCCAGAGCGGCGTCGCCCGGCCGCTCTGCGGCTCGATCCGCGACGCGCCGACGGGCGAGCCCGTGACGCTGGGCGTCACCGTGGTGGCCCACCGGCCGCCGGGATTGGGCAAGCGCGCCTTCCGGGTGCTGGTGGAGGACGGGACCGGCGATATCAGCCTCGTCTTCTTCGGCATGCCGCGGGGGCGCATCGAGAAGATGCTGCCGGTCGGAAGCCACCGCTACGTCTCGGGGCGGATCGACCTCTGGGACGGCACCCGGCAGATGGTGCACCCCTCGCGCATCCTCGACGAGGCGGGGCTCGCGAACCTGCCCGCGGTCGAGCCGATCTACGGCGCCACCGAGGGGCTGACCTCGCGGGTGATCAGCCGGATCGTCCACGGCGCCCTCGACCGGCTGCCCGTCCTGCCCGAGTGGCAGGACCCGTCCTATCTCGCCCGCAACCGGTTCCCGCCGTTTGCCGAGGCGCTTCGCATCGAGCACCGGCCGGAGGAGGCGCCCCCTCCCCCCGTCGAGGGACAGGCCC
>NZ_JBELQE010000089.1:0-69160 GCF_040270385.1 Methylorubrum podarium
TCTCCTTCCAGGTGACGAGCAAGATCGATAGCCGCACGATCCTGGGCGAGATGGGCGCGGAGCAGCTTCTGGGTCAGGGCGACATGCTGTTCATGGCTGGCGGCGGACGCACGACGCGGGTGCACGGGCCGTTCTGCTCGGACTCGGAGGTCGAGAGCGTGGTCGCCCACCTCAAGCGCCAGGGCCGGCCCTCCTATCTGGAGGCGGTCACGGCGGAGGAGGGCGAGATCCCGGCCGGCGCCGCCGCCTCCGAGGACGGCCCGGTCTTCGATGCCGGCCAGTTCGGCGGTGGCGAAGGAGCCGACCTCTACGAGCAGGCGGTCTCCGTGGTGCTGCGGGACAAGAAGGCCTCCACCTCCTACATCCAGCGCCGCCTGCAGATCGGCTACAACCGCGCCGCCTCGCTGATGGAGCGCATGGAGACCGAAGGTCTCGTCGGGCCGGCCAACCACGCGGGAAAACGCGAGATCCTGGTGGAGGCCGAGGCGCAGGATTACTGATCCGCCGCTTCCCCCTCGCGAACCGAACATCCGTCCGGCGCGCCGCCTTCGAAAGAGGGCGGCGCGCTTTCGCGTTCCGACCCCTTTCCGACTCGACAACGGCTACGCTCGAAATTATAGCATCAGCTATAATTCGGAGCGAGAGGTTCTATGTCGAGAAAGCGCTATGGGCTGGGTCGCTGGGTCGGAATCGGGCTCACCGGGCTCGCCGCCACGCCGCTCCAGGCCGAGGAGGTGGCCCTGGACGAGATCAGCGTGACCTCGGACAGGTCGGCGCGGCGCACGGGCGAGGGCGCGGCGGCGGGACCGGCGCCGGACCCGGCCGGCCGGCTCGGCGTCCTGCCGGTGGTGACCGATCGCATCTCGACGGTGACCGTGGTCTCCGGCGCCGACCTTGCCCGCTCGCAGCCGACCTCGCTCGGCGAGGCCCTGTTCGATCGGCCGGGCCTGTCGGCGACCACCTACGCGCCGGGCTCGGCCTCGCGGCCGATCATCCGCGGCCTCGACAACCACCGCGTCCGCATCCTCGAGAACGGCACGGGCGTGCAGGACATGTCCGATCTCGGCGAGGACCACGCCGTGCCGATCAACCCGCTGATCAACGACCGGATCGAGGTGATCCGCGGGCCCGCCGGCCTGCGCTACGGCTCCCAGGCGGTCGGCGGCGTCGTCTCGGTGGAGAACAACCGCATCCCGACGGGCATTCCGCCCGGCGGCGTCGCGGGCCGGGTGACGACCGGATACTCGGCCGTCGACAACGGCCGCAACGTCGCCGCGACCGTCGATGCCGGCAGCGACAACGTCGCCGTCCACGCCGACGCCTTCAAGAGCGCGGCGGACGACTACGACACGCCGCTCGGCCCCCAGCGCAACTCCTACAACCGATCGCAGGGCGGGGCCTTCGGCACCTCGTACCTGTTCGACCGCGGCATCGTCGGCCTAACCTTCAGCCACTTCGATTCGGTCTACGGCATCCCCGGAATCAGCTCCGCGGTGCAGCGCACCCGCCTCGACCCGGTGCAGGACAAGCTCCAGGCAAGGGGCGAGTACCGTCCGCTGGACGGGCCGATCGCGGCGATCCGGTTCTGGGCCGGAGGCTCGAACTACCGGCACAACGAGTTCGGCACCGACGCGAACGGCGTCGAGGGCATCGCGGCGGTGTTCAAGAACCGCGCTGCGGAGGGGCGGATCGAGGTCGACCACGTGCCGGTCGAGACGGCGTTCGGCACCCTGAGCGGACAGCTCGGCGTCCAGGCCGACCGACGCAAGCTCCGCATCTCGGGAGCGGAAGGAGGGCTCTTGCGCCCCACCGACACGCGGGTGCAGGCGGCCTACCTGTTCGAGGAACTGGCACTCGGCGGCCTGCGGTTCCAGGCGGCGGGCCGGATCGAGGGCAACCGCGTCGCCGGCACCCAGGCGCTGTTCCCGTCCGACTTCCTGCCCGACGGCCCCGGCGACGAGCCCGTGGAATCGCGCCGCATCCGCCGCTTCGCCCCGAAGAGCGCGAGCCTCGGCGCGCTCCAGGACCTGCCCTACGGCTTCGTCGCGAGCCTGACCGGCTCCTATGTCGAGCGCGCCCCGACCTCGCCCGAACTGTTCTCGCGCGGGCCGCACGCGGCCTCCGCCACCTTCGAGATCGGCGATCCGAACCTCAAGCTGGAGCGCGCCCGCACCGTCGAGGTGGCGATCCGGCGGGCGGAGGGGCCGTTCCGCTTCGACGCCACCGGATACGTCACGCGCTATACCGGCTTCGTCTACAAGCGCCTGACCGGCTTCACCTGCGGCGACACCTTCGACAGCTGCGGCCTCGGGGGCGGGGACCTGCGTCAGGTCACCTATTCGCAGGCCGGCGCCACCTTCGCTGGCGCCGAGATCGCCAGCCAGGTCGATCTCGTGCCGGTCGGCGACGGCTTTGCCGGGATCAGCGCTCAGTACGACTTCGTGCGGGCGCAGTTCGACGACGGCCGCTACGTGCCGCGCATCCCGCCCCACCGCGTCGGCGGCGGCGTCTTCCTGCGGGCGGACGGCTGGTTCGCGCAGCTGAGCCTGCTGCACGCCTTCGCCCAGACGCAGACGGGGACGCTGGAGACGCCGACACCGGGCTACAACGATCTCAAGGCGGAGATCGCCTACAGCCGTCCCCTCGATCCGGCGGTCCACGGCCTGAGCGAGGTGACGCTCGGCCTGCGCGGCACGAACCTGCTCGACGACGTGATCCGCAATGCCGCGTCCTTCCGCAAGGACGAGGTGATCCTGCCGGGCCGCAACCTGCGGCTCTTCCTCACGGCGCGGTTCTGAACGCCGCGGGGGCGCTCGGACCACGGACCGGGCGCGCCGTCCACCCAGCGCCGACGTTTCGGAGCCTGGAAGCCGCGTCTGACAGCCAGGGGCTTACAGAAATCATGCGTCGTATTTTGTAAGTGCAGCGCAGAGTGGCCGTATCTCCGGGCACGACGCAAAATTGTTGGAGGGAGAAGATCGCACGCATTGATTCCATCTATTGCCAGCCTGACGATTTGCCGTAACGATCTCGGTGGGACTGCGGGCCGTGCCGCCCGTTCCGTCTGCGGAATACGGTGCGGAAGGCCGAGCAAAGGTGCGGGATGGAGGACGGCATTCCACCTGCCCGATCGGATTTCGGCGAGATGGCCGAGCGGATCCGGACCCATGACTGGTCGGCGACGGCCCTCGGCGCCGCGGACACGTGGTCGCCCAGCCTGAGGGCCACGATCAGCCTGCTCCTCGGCTGCGGCTTCCCCATGATCGCGCTGTGGGGGCGAGACCTGATCCAGGTCTACAACGACGGCTTCCGCGACCTGATGGGGTTGAAGCATCCGGCCGGGCTGGGGCAACCGACACGCGAGTGCTGGCCCGAGGTCTGGCACATCAACGCGCCGATCTACGATCGGGTCTGGGGCGGCGAGACCTTCACCTTCGAGGACGCGCTCTATCCCCTGTCGCGGTCGGGCCGCGTCGAGGACGCGTGGTTCACGCTGACCTACAGCCCGCTCCGGGACGAGGCGGGCGAGATCGCGGGCATCCTGGTCGTCCTGCTCGAAACCACGGCCCGGGTGCTGGCGGACCGCGCGCTTCGCGAGAGCGAGGCCCGCTTCCGGGCCGAGCTGGAACAGCAGGTCCAGGAGCGGACGGCGGAGCTTCAGGCGAGCCGCGACCTGCTCAAGGCGACCATGGACAGCTCCATGGACATGATCCAGGTCTTCAAGGCCGTGCGCGACGCGTCCGGCGAGATCGTCGATTTCGAGTGGATCCTGAACAACCACACTTCGGAGAGCCTGTACGGTCGGGTGCGCGGGGAGAGCCTGCTCGAACGCAATCCCGGCGTGATTCAGGAAGGCATCTTCGAGACCTTCAAGCGCGTGACGGAGACCGGCCAGCCCTCGACCGCGGAGCACCACTACGTCCACGAGCAGTTCGACGGCTGGTTCTTCCAGTGCGCCGTCAAGCTCGGCGACGGGGTCGCCACCACCACCAAGGAGATCTCGGCCTGGAAGGCGGCCCAGGAGGAGGTGCTCCGGCTTCGCGACGAGATCGCGCAGGCGGCCCTGCGCGAGAGCGAGGAGCGCTTCCGCGCCCTGGCCCGCCTCATCCCCGTCCTGCTGTGGCGCACGGACGAGGACGGGCGGCACAACTCGCTCAACGAGGCCTGGCTCACCTATACCGGCCAGACCCCGCAGCAGTCGCAGGACGGGGGCTGGCTCGAAGCGATCCACCCGGACGACCGGGAGGCGGCCAGCGCGGCGTTCCGTACCGGGCGCGAGCAGCAGCGGCTGATCGAGGTGCAGCAGCGCATCCGTCGGCACGACGGGCAGTATCGCTGGTTCCTGGTGCGGCAGGCGCCGATCGTCGATGCCGAGGGGCAGGTGACCCAGTGGATCGGCGCCGCCATGGACATCCACGACCTGCACGATCTGCAGGAGCGCCAGGCCGTTCTCGTCGCCGAACTGCAGCACCGCACCCGCAACCTGCTCGGCGTCGTGCGCTCCATCGCCCACCAGACCATGGTGCAGACCGGCCCGACCGAGCGCTTCCGCGAGCAGTTCAACGACCGGCTCGCCGCCCTGTCGCGGGTCCAGGGCCTGCTGTCGCGCTCGGATCAGGAGCCGATCACCCTGCGCACCCTGATCCGGACCGAGCTGGAGGCGCTGGGAGGCGGCGACTACGCCGACCGGATCCATATCGCCGGCCCGCCGGTGCGCCTGCGCAAGGCGTCGGTGCAGACCCTCGCGCTCGCCGTGCACGAACTGGCCACCAACGCCCGCAAGTACGGGGCTCTGACCAGCGAGCACGGCCGCCTCTCGGTGACGTGGCGGGCCGACGCAGACGATCGGGGCGGCGGGACCCTGCTGATCGAGTGGATCGAGGAGGGCATCAGCCGGCCGCGCGAGGGGCGCGGTCCGACGCGGCGCGGCTACGGACGCGAGCTGATCGAGCAGGCGATGCCCTACGCGCTCAACGCCAAGACCCGCTACGAGCTCGGCGAGACGCGGCTGCGCTGCGCCATCGAGCTGCCGCTCGGCGAGCGGTTCGGCGCGATCAGCACCGCCTGAGACCCGCCGTCAGGGCCGGGGTTCAGGCCGCGAGCGCGGTGAGCACCGCGGCCCCCGCCGGGCTCGTCGCGTAGCGGGTGCGCTGGGTGCGGCCGTCGCGGGCGGTCACGGTCAGGAGCGCTTCGCCGGCGAGGCCCTCCACCGCCCGCAGCACCAGGGCGTGCTCGACGCCGAAGATGCGGGCGAAGCTGCGGCTGTCCGCGGCCAGCCCGAGATGCAGGCCGGCGAGGATGCCCGCCTCCAGCATGCTCAATTCGGGGCGCAGGGCCGCGATCGTGTCGGTCGCGGCGAGAAAGGTCTCGGCGTCGGCCGCGGGCTCGCTCACGCCGCTTGGCCCGTCGCGGTCGCGGCGCGGGCGCGCACTTGGACCAGCACCGATTTCGAGGTCGGCGTGTCCGAGAACTCGCCGAAGGCCGAGAGCGGCACCAGCACGTTGAGCTCGGGATAGTAGCCGGCGAGCGAACCGCGCGGCATGTCGAAGGGCACGAGGCGGAAATCCTCCGCCACCCGCTCGACGCCGTCCTCCGCGTGGACGCAGACGAGATCGACCCGCTCGCCCGCCCGCGCCTTCAGCTCGGCGAGGTCGTCCGGGTTGGCGAACACGACGCGGCGCTCTCCGTAGACGCCGCGGTAGCGGTCGTCGAGGCCGTAGATCGTGGTGTTGTACTGGTCGTGGCTGCGGAAGGTCTGCAGCACGAAGGTGTCGCCCTGCCGGCTCGCGCGCTGGTGCTCGGTCGCCACGGGAAGCGGCCCGCTGGAGAAGCCCGCCCGGCCGGTCGCCGTCTCGAACACCCGCTCGGCGGCGAGATTGCGCAGCATGAAGCCGCGCGGTCGGCGCACCCGGGTGTTGAAGCCGGCAAACCCCGGAATCGTCCGCTCGATCAGGTCGCGGATGCGATCGTAATCGTCGGCGAGGGCGGCCCAGTCGATCCGCTCGGAACCGACGGCGGCGGCGGCCATGCCGGCGATGATGCCGATCTCCGAGCGCAGATGCGGCGAGGCGGGCTTGTTGATGCCGCCCGAGCCGTGGACCATGCTCATCGAATCCTCGACGGTCACGATCTGCACCTTGCCCCGGCTGTTGCGGTCGATCTCCGTGCGGCCGAGGCAGGGCAGCAGGTAGGCGACCCGGCCCGGCACGAGGTGCGAGTGGTTGAGCTTCGTCGCGATGTGGACGGTGAGGTCGCACGCCGCGAGCGCCTTCTCGACCAGCCGCGTGTCCGGCGTGGCGCGCACGAAGTTGCCCCCGAGCCCGATGAACGCCTTCGACGAGCCGTCGAGCATCGCGCCGATGGCGCCGAGCACGTTGTGGCCGTGCTGGCGCGGCGTCGTCAGACCGAATTCCTGGTCGAGCGCTTCGAGCAGGCCGAGCGGCGGCTTCTCGTTGATGCCGACCGTGCGGTCGCCCTGCACGTTGGAATGGCCGCGCACCGGGCACAGGCCCGCGCCGGGCCGGCCGATATGGCCACGCAGGAACAGGAGGTTGGCGATCTCGCGGATCGTCGCCACCGAGTGGCGGTGCTGGGTCACGCCCATCGCCCAGGTTGCGATCACCCGGTCGGCCCCGAGATAGACGTCGGCCGCGGTTTCGATCGCCTCGCGGGTCAGGCCCGACTGGTCGAGGATCGCCTCCCACGCCGTCGCCTCGACGGCCGCGCGGTACTCG
This sequence comes from Methylorubrum podarium, assembly GCF_040270385.1. Classification (NCBI taxonomy): domain Bacteria; kingdom Pseudomonadati; phylum Pseudomonadota; class Alphaproteobacteria; order Hyphomicrobiales; family Methylobacteriaceae; genus Methylorubrum; species Methylorubrum podarium. The sequence continues at coordinate 6,735 of NZ_JBELQE010000089.1, forward strand.
GCGAAGGCGCTGGTATGGGCGGCGATGAAGGCGTGGTCGAGGAGCGAGGGCTTGCCCGCCTCGATCGCCGCCGCGTCGCGGGCGAAGACGACCTTGGCGATGCCGCGGAAGGCGGCCATGTCGCCGCCGGGCTTCGGCTGGTAGTAGTGGCTGGCGATCGGGCGGCTCGCGCCGCGCAGCATCTCGACGCTGTTCTGCGGGTCGGCGAAGCGCTCCAGCCCGCGCTCGCGCACGGGGTTCAGCACCACGACCCGCGCGCCGCGCTCGGCGGCCCGGCGCAGGTCGCCCAGCATGCGCGGATGGTTGGTGCCGGGATTCTGGCCGACGACGAAGATCGCGTCCGCCTTCTCGAAGTCTTCGAGCAGCACCGTGCCCTTGCCGATGCCGATGGCCTGAACGAGGGCGATGCCGCTCGCCTCGTGGCACATGTTCGAGCAATCGGGGAAGTTGTTGGTGCCGTAGGCGCGGGCGAAGAGCTGGTAGAGGTAGGCCGCCTCGTTGGAGGCGCGGCCGGAGGTGTAGAACTCGGCCCGGTCGGGATGGTCGAGGCCGCGCAGCGTCGCGCCGATCTCGGCGAAGGCCTCGTCCCATTCCACGGCGCGGTAGGTGTCGCTCTGCGCATCGTAGCGCATCGGATGGGTGAGGCGGCCCTCGCTCTCGAGGGCGTAGTCGGTCCAGCCGCGCAGCTCCGAGACGGTGTGCTTGGCGAAGAAGCGCGGCGTCGTGCGCTTGTCGGTCGCCTCCCAGGAGACCGCCTTCACGCCGTTCTCGCAGAACTCGAAGGAGGAGCCGTGGGCCGGGTCGCCCCAGGCGCAGCCGGGGCAGTCGAAGCCGTCCGGCTGGTTGGCCGAGAGCAGGGCCCGCGCGCCGGAAAGCGGGGCGCGGCTCCCCAGCAGGAACTTGCCGCAGCTCTTCAGCGCGCCCCAGCCGCCCGCGGCGGAGGAACGCTTGAGGGGCCCGTTCGAACGGTCCATGCCGAAATCCTGGGGAACGCTGTGGTCGCAACCGCAGATAATCGCGCGGCGCGGCCCCTCACAATCGGGTTCGGTCGCAGTCCTCTCATGCGTTCAAAGCTTGGCTCGACGGGTAGAATGCATTGCTATGCATTAAGGGCAACTCTCGTCGGCATCATCGTTCACGGTGCGAGGTTCGCGGCCCCTTCACCCAAGCCGGCGCCGGGCGTTCCCCCACGGCCCCACCCCGGTTTCCCATTTGCCGTTCGCGATAGCTTGGCCTTAAGAATTACAACCTCCGAGTGATCCGATCGCGTGACAGACGATCGGGTACATCCTCGCGGGAGACGGCGCCGGGTGGGGCGAACGAGGCTCGATCTGTTTCGAATGGGCAATGCGGCGGGGGCACGCCTCGATCACGTTCGCCCGGTCGATCTCGCGCATTTCCACGTCGGCGGTGTGGTCTGGGTGCGTGCCGGTACGGGCGGCATCTCGACCTTCGCAAACCCGAGGCAAGATCGAGGACGATGGTGGCGATTACCGGCGGGCTACGATTACGGACCTCTCCTGCTCGTGGAGAACGATCATGGCGACCACTGGTCCTGGGAGCCAGGTGTTGATATGCCGTTGAGCGACTACAGATCGTTGCTCATGCAGGCGAATCTTCGGTTCCGCTGAGCGGGCAGCGATCGGGACGACGCAGCATGGTCAGACTTTCCGCCAAAGCTTTCCGATTTGCCGAGGACGCAACTCACGCCCTCGTCGAGGCGCGTGTCCTGCGGGACGGTCCGCGCGCGGCCTGGGAGAACTGGTCGAGCGAAGATCATACGGCCGCCGCCTATGTCGAGGTTCCGGATCCGGTGGCCGAGATCATGCGATCCGCCGTGGCGATGCGGGTCGATCAGATGCAGCGGCATTTCGACCGCGACGACGATCCCGACCCCGAGATCGGCAACGATCTGGCCTTTCTGCGCAACGTCCTGGTCGCGCTGAGCGCCGGCGGCTCCGAGACGCCGCAACAGGCCGGCTACTGAAGCCGACCCAACTCCCCTCTCCGGCTACGGTCTGCCTGCCAACTCCGCCGCGTCCCGCCCGACGACGGGCGCGAGGCTCGTCAGCCCTTCCGCGCGCAGCCGCTGGCTCAGCCCGCGCTTGATCGTGCCGACCAGTCCCGGCCCCTCATAGACGAGGGCGGAGTAGAGCTGAACGAGGCGGGCGCCGGCCCGGATCTTGGTCCAGGCGGCCTCCGCCGAGTCGACGCCGCCGACGCCGACCAGCGGGATCCGGTCGCCGACGCGCAGATAGGTCTCCGCGAGGAGCCGCGTCGCCGGGCCGAACAGCGGCCGGCCGGACAGGCCCCCGGTCTCCCTGGCGAGCGCGGATTCGGCCAGCGTCGCGGGCCGGGCGATCGTGGTGTTCGAGACGACGAGCCCCTGGATGCCGCGCCGGAGCGCCGTCGCCGTCATCGCGTCGAGCCCTTCGAGCGCGATGTCGGGGGCGATCTTGAGCAGCACCGCGGCGGGCGATCCGCTCGCGTCGCGGGCGGCGACGACGCGGGCGAGCAGGTCGTCGAGGAAGGCCTCGCCCTGGAGGTCGCGCAGGCCCGGCGTGTTGGGCGAGGAGACGTTGACGGTGATGAAGGCGACGTGCGGCGCGAGCCGCGCGGTGCAGGCGACGTAGTCGGCGAGCCGGTCCGGCGACTCCTTGTTGGCGCCGATATTGACGCCGACGAGGCCCCCGCGGCCGGCGCGGGCCTTGAGCCGGTCGGCCACCGCGTCGAGCCCCTCGCTGTTGAGGCCGAAGCGGTTGATCACCGCCCGGTCGCGGGGCAGGCGGAACACCCGCGGCCGCGGATTGCCGGGCTGCGGCCGCGGCACCACCCCGCCGACCTCGACGAAGCCGAAGCCGAGGCCGAGCAGCGCGTCCGCCACCCGGGCGCCCTTGTCGAACCCGGCGGCGAGGCCGACCGGGTTGGGGAAACGCTGCCCGAACACCTCGACGGCGAGCGCCGCGTCGTCGGCCGGCGGCCGGCGCGGCGGCAGCAGCGAGAGGCCGCGGATCGTCAGGTCGTGCGCCGTCTCGGCGTCGAGCCCGTGCAGCAGCGGCCGGGCGAGGGGAAACAGCGCGTCGATCATGCCTGCGGGATCTCCGACGGCGGGATCTCTGCGGGAAAGACGTGCCGCCCGTCCGCCCCGAGGGGCAGGTCGGCCACGGAGCGCACGGCGCTCAAGGACAGGTCGCCGTAGAGGTGCGGGAACAGCGCGCCGCCCCGCGACGGCTCGAAGCGCAGGGCCCCGCCGAGATCCTCGGCCTCGACCGCCACGAGCAGCAGGTCCGCCTGCCCGGAGAAGTGCCGGGCGGCGGTCTCGGCGACCTGATCCGCGGTCGAGAAATGGATGAAGCCGTCGGCGCGGTCGACCGGCGCGCCGGTGAAGCGGCCGAGCGCCTCGGCCTCCCGCCAGAGGCCGCGCGGGCAGATCTTGTAGACGAGGGCCATCCGATCTCCGGGGGTAAATCTTCCGGAGCGATAGAACGCAGGCCTGCCCGCGGCAACCGTCGCCATGGGTTACCGGATACGGCGTTCGCGCCTTCACCGAAGGCCGCTCAGATGCGACACTCGCCTCTCCGGATGCTCCGATTGCGTCCGGGTTCGGCGGGTTCTAGTTTCCTAACTTTAGGCCGTATGTCTCAACGGCACACGCGCCGGTTTGAGGCCGCTATGCTGTCGCACGAGCAGATCTGGACTGCGATCGACCGATTGGCCGAGCGCCACGGCTTCTCCGCCTCGGGTCTCGCCCGGCGTGCGGGCCTCGACGCCACGAGCTTCAACCGCTCGAAGCGGGTCGGGCCCGACGGGCGCAAGCGCTGGCCCTCCACCGAGTCGATCGCGAAGGTGCTCGCCGCCACCGGCGCCAGCCTCGACGACTTCCTGCACCTCGTCGATTCCGATCAGGCCCAGACCCGGACGATGGTGCCGCTGATCGGCCTGACCCAGGCCGGATCGGGCCGTCTGTTCAACGAGGAAGGGATTCCGACGGGCGGACCCGGCTGGGACGAGATCGAGTTTCCCGATCTCGGCGACGACCACGCCTTCGCCCTGGAGGTGCAGGGCGATTCGATGCTGCCGCTCTACCGCGACGGCGACGTGCTGATCGTCGCCCCCAATGCCGGCATCCGCAAGGGCGACCGGATCGTCGCCCGGCTGAACAACGGCGAGGTGCTGGCCAAGGAACTGCGCCGCCGCACCGCCCGCACCATCGAACTGGCCTCCCTCAACCCCGACCACGAGGACCGGGCGGTGCCGCTCGCCGACGTCGCCTGGATGGCGCGGGTGATGTGGGTGCGGCAGTAGCGTTCGGCAGCGTTCGGCGCCTGACGCCTACAGGCCGGCGAGCCGGTGGGCCATGCCGAGGGCGACCTGGCCCGAGAGCAGGCTCCAGCCGCAGGCGATCATCGTCGCGATCATCACGAACGGGATCGGCCGGTGCTCGAAGCGACGGCCCCGCAGGGTATTGCGCAGGATGATGAAGGGCGCGACCACCGCGATCATCGGCAGCGCGGCCAGCGCGGCGACGCCGCCGGCCTCCAGCAGCTTGAAGCTCGCCCGCCGGTTCGTGGCGAATTCGAAGGCGCTCGCGAGCAGACCCGCCAGCGCGAGGCCGACGACGAGCGCCTGAATCGATTCGATGGAAGAGGGGCTCAGGGTCATGACGCGACGCTCCTTCTCAGGATGTGACGCGCAATCTGGCCGATCGTTTACGACTTGTTAAGAAAGACGTTTCGTTAACGCTAACGCCGCCCACAGGCTCTGGCGCCGTGTCCGATCGCGCTGCGATCGGACACGGCTCCAAGTTCGTGTTTTGACGCGCTCTCTTGCGCCGAACCGGTATCCACTTCGGCGGAGAGCGCTCTGAGCCCGGGGCGGCGCGGAGATCCGTGATCGGGAGGCTTGCGGCGCCTCAGGCGTCCTCTTCCAGGTCGATATCGAGGATCGCCATCCGGAAGGTGAAGGAATCGTCGCCGTCCTCCTTGTCGTCGGCGAGCACGCCGATCGACTCGTCGCCGATGAACACTTCGGCGGAATCGCCGGTCTTCATCGCGACCACGCGGATGCTGGCGTTGGCGAACTTGCGGCGCAGGTAATCCTGCAGCTTGGCGACTTCGGTCTTGGTCACGCCGTCAACCTTCTTGCGAGGCGCTGCCGCCGGGACGCGCGATCCCGGCGGCAGCGCTGTGGGGGCTTCGGATGGTGGTCGGCGGCTTGCCACGTCGCGCTAGGGCAGGCAACCCGGCGGAGGCAGGGAGCGCGGCGTCAGATCCCGCCGGCGATATCGACGAACTCGCTCATCGCCACGAGCTGGTCCATGGAGCGAGCGGGCTCGGCGCAGCCGGCGGCCCCGACCACCCGCGCCGGTACGCCGACGACCGTGGTGTGCGGCGGCACCGAGCGGAGCACGACGGAGCCCGCCGCGACGCGGGCGCAGGCGCCCACCTCGATGTTGCCGAGGATCTTGGCGCCCGCGCCGATCATCACGCCGCGGCGGATCTTCGGGTGGCGGTCGCCGCCATGCTTGCCCGTGCCGCCGAGCGTCACCGCGTGCAGGATCGAGACGTCGTCCTCGATCACCGCGGTGGAGCCGACCACGAGGCCGGTGGCGTGATCGAAGAACACGCCGCGCCCGATCCGGGCGGCGGGGTGGATGTCGGTCTGGAAGACTTCCGACGACCGGCTCTGGAGATAGAGCGCGAGGTCGCGCCGGTCGTGGCCCCAGTACCAGTGGGCGAGCCGGTGCGCCTGGATCGCGTGGAAGCCCTTGAAATAGAGCAGCGGCTCGATCGCGCGGGTCGTCGCCGGGTCGCGATCCATCACGGCGAGGATGTCGGCGCGCATGCTCTGGCCGATGCGGGCATCGTCCTGAAGCGCCTCGTGGAAGCCGTGCGCCACGAGTTCGGTCGGGAGCGAGGCGTGGCCGAGGCGGGTGGCGACGCGGTGGGCCACCGCCGCCTCCAGGCTCGGGTGGTTGAGGATGGTCGCCACGAAGAACGAGGCGAGCTGCGGCTCGTCGCGCACCACCGTCTCGGCCTCGGTGCGCACCCGCGTCCAGAGCGGATCGACAATTCCGGCGATCCCCTCGCGCCCGGAAGCCGGGCTGAGCGACGGACTGGCGGACATGCATTCCTCCTCGACGGCGCGGATTGTCGATCCGGCCTCAAGGCCGCGACGCGGGTCGCGGCCGGCAGCGTGTTCGCGCCCCTTCAGCGCGGCGGGACGGATCGTGCCGCCGAACGGGACGCTCGGATACGACGCGTATCGCGAGAACGGCGCGGGAGAGAAGCGTCTTCGCCCGCGCCGGGTTCAAGCCATACAGCTTGGTGTCGCCCGGCGCCGCATCAAGAGGCCGTGTCCCACCCTGCGGCGGATGGCGCCGCCGCGGTCACGCGGCCGGGCGCTTGCCGCCGTTGTCGTTGCCGCTGACCTGGGTCTCGATCACCTCGATCAGGCGCGCGGCCATGATCTCGACCGGCACGTCGGAGGTATCCACCACGGCCGAGGCGCGGGCATAGAGCGGCTCGCGGCTGAGCAGCACGGCGCGCAGGTCGTCCAGCACCCAGGCGGGATCGCCCTTGCCCTCGACATGGCCCTGGTCGCGCACCCGCTGCAGGTGCTCCTCGGGCCGGGCCTGCAGCCAGATCGTGTAGAAGGATGAAAGCAGCAGATCGTAGGTCAGCGGCTCGGCGACGATGCTGCCGCCGGTGGCGAGCACCATCGGGCCCGGCTGCTCGGCGAGGCCGCGCAGGGCCTTCTGCTCCAGCCGCCGGTAGCCTTCCTGGCCGTAGATCGCGAAGATCTCGCGCACCGAGAGACCGTTCTCGCGCTCGATCTCCGTGTTGAGTTCGACGAAGCGCCAGCCGAGATGGGCGGCGGCCATCCGGCCCAGCGTCGACTTGCCGGCGCCGCGCAGGCCCACCAGCGCCACGCGGCGGCGGACCGTGCGCGCCTCCGCGCCGGTCGAGCCCGCGAGCGCCGCCTTGGCCAGGGCGATCTGGTCCGGGTTCGCCTGGTCGAGCAGGTCGCGGATGACGCGCCATTCGGAGGACGCTTCCTGGCTCGAGACGAGATCGTCGAGCCGCATCCCCATCGCGTTGGCGACGCGCCGCAGCAGGATGATCGACACGTTGCCCTGACCGCTCTCGAGCTGGGCGATGTAGCGCTCGGACAGGCCCGAAGCCTGCGAGAGCAGCTTGCGCGACAGCCCGCGCACCGTCCGGGCGTGGCGCACCCGTCGGCCGAGTTCGTTCAGGAAGCTCGCCTCTTGTTCGGCCGCGTCGGTCATGGCCACACTCACCTCATCGTCCTTTCCGACGCCCGCCTCTATCCGAATCCATGCCGGGTGTCCCCAACGGGCCCCCTGCCTCTCGCCCGGAACACCGCCCCCTCGTCCGGTGTCCCGGCCGAGCGATGCCCGCTGCAATACGCGGGCCGGAGCGCGCGGGTATGGCGGGAGGAGGCGCACATCTGGAGACTGGCAGGCTGCAGCGCAACCCGTTTCCCAAGCGTGGCATCCATGCGCACTCGCCGGTGGATAATATATGCTATCCCGCAATGCGGTATATGGCACTGCAAAAAATCACTCCGTCAACGCGACCCCCTCGAACAGGGTGCGCCCGAGCGGATCCGTCCGGAAGCCGTTCACCGCGCGCCGGATCGCCATATGGACGACGGTGTGGGCGAGCGGCACCCAGGGCGCGGCCTCGCGGAAGCGGGCCTGCGCGTCCCGGTAGAGCCGGGTGCGGACCGCGCGGTCGTCGGTGCGGCGGGCGGCCTGCACCGCCGCATCGTAGCCGGGATCGCACCAGCGGGCGAGGTTGGCGCCCCCCGGCGCCGCCGCCCGGCATCCGAGCAGCACGTTCATGAAGTTGTCCGGGTCGCCGTTGTCGCTGGTCCAGCCGTAGAGCATCATCGTCGGCTCGCCGCCGTAGAGCGCCGCCCGGTACGCGGTCCAGTCGCGGGTGGTCAGCCGGGTGCGAATGCCGATGCGGGCGAGGTCGGCGCGGATCATGTCCGCCACGCGCCGGCCGTTGGGGTTGTAGGGCCGGCTGACCGGCAGGAACCAGAGATCGGTCTCGAACCCGTCGGCGAAGCCCGCCTCGGCGAGCAGGCGCGCGGCCGCCTCGCGGTCGAAGGCGGGCTCGGGCAGGTCGCGGTGGAAGGCCCAGGTCGACGGCGGCAGCGGGTTGTGCGCCACCGTGCCGGCCGGCCCGTAGACGGCCTCGACGATGGCCCGGCGGTCGATGGCGAGGTTGACGGCGCGGCGCACCCGCGGATCGCTCATCGGCGCGCGGGCGGTGTTGAGGGCGAGGTAGGCGACGTTCAGCTCCTCGCCCGACAGCAGCGCGAGGTCGGGGTCGGCCCGCACCGCGTCGAGGTCGGCCGTGCCGGGGAAGGCCATGACGTGGCACTCGCCCGCCTTGAGCTTGGTCAGCCGCACCGCCGTGTTCGGCGTGATCGAGAAGACGAGCCCCTCGACGGCGCCCGCCTGGGGCGCGGCCGGCCTGCGCCAGTAATCCGGGAAGGCGCGGTAGCGCACGGCCACGTCGGGGCGGTAATCGACGAAGCGGAACGGGCCGGTGCCGACCGGCGCGCGGGCGAGCGCCTCCGGGATTCCCCGGCGCGCGAGATGCTCAGCATATTCCGCCGAGAGGATGGCGCCGAAGGCCTGGGCGAGGTTGGGCAGGAAGGTCGCGTCCGGTTCTTTCAGCCGGAAGCGGACCCGGTGCTCGTCGAGCCGCTCGATCCCCTCGATCAGGCCGGCGAGGCCGAGATCGCGGAAAGTGGCGAAGTCGCCGCCGACCCGGTGATAGGGATGGTCCGGCTTCCACTGGCGGAGGAAGCTGAACAGCACGTCGTCGGCGTTGAGCGGACGGGTCGGCGTGAAGCCGGCATGGGCGTGGAAGCGCACGCCCGCCCGCAGGGTGAAATCGTAGGTCCGCCCCTCGTCGGAGACCTGCCACGATTCGGCGAGCGCCGGCCGCAGCTCGGTGGTGCCCGGGGTGAACTCGACGAGGCTGTTGAACATCTGCCACACGGCGCTCATCGCCGTCGTCGTGGTGACGAGGCCGGGATCGAGGGATTCCGGGTTGCCCTCCGAGCAGTAGACCAGGGTCCGCGCCTGAGCCGGCGACGCACCCGTCGGGCCGGCGATCGCGGCCAGCAGGACGGCGGCGATGCCTGCGGCGCGGGCGCGATCTCTCATGCGGCGTCTCATGCGGCGTCTCATGGTGCCTGCGCCCCGGCGGGCCGGCGGGCCGTGGCCGGCCGCTCGACGTCGCCGGGCGCCCGCGGGAATTCGAGTCGCACGCGGGTGCCGCGACCCGGCTCGCTCTCGATGGCGATGCGGCCCTGGAGCTTGGCGGTCACGAGATTGTGCACGATGTGCATGCCGAGCCCGGTGCTGCCGCGGGAGCGGGCGGTGGTGAAGAACGGGTCGAAGATCCGCCCGAGATGCTCCGGCGCGATGCCGCCGCCGTCGTCGCTCACCTCCAGCCGCACGAGCGGTCCGGCCGGCGTCACCTGCACGGTGATGGTCCCGGGCCGCTCGGCCCCGGCGAAACCGTGCACGACGGCGTTGGCGACGAGGTTGGTGACCACCTGTGCCAGCACGCCGGGATAGGTGTCCACGACGATACCGGACGGGTCGCCGCGCCGGATCTTGTGCCCGCCCTTGCGCAGCATCGGCTGGAGGCTCGTGAGCAGTTCGCCGAGCCAGACATCGAGATCGAAGCGACGGCGCTCGTCGCTCGCCCGGTCCACCGCCACCTGCTTGAAGCCGTGGACGAGGTCGGCGGCGCGGGTCAGGTTCGCGCAGAGCAGCTGCGTCCCTTCCCCGACGCGGTCGACGAAATGGGTCAGGCGCGAGCGCGAGAGCGTGCCCGCGGCGACCAGGCCCTGGAAGGCCCGCGTCTCGTCGCGGACCAGCGTCGCGGTGGTGAGCGCGATTCCGAGCGGCGTGTTGATCTCGTGGGCGACGCCGGCCACGAGCTGCCCCAGCGAGGCGAGCTTTTCCGCGCGGATCAGGTCGTCCTGGGCCTGATGCAGATCGTGCAGGGCGTTGTCCGCCTGGTCCTTGGCCCGCCGCAGCGCCCGCTCCCGCCGGCCGATCTCGGTGACGAAGAAGTTCGTCGCCCGGGCGATGTCGCCGAGTTCGTCGGTGCGCTGGGTGCCGGAGAGCCCCTCCGCCTTCGGGTCGGCGGCAAGCGCGATCATGTCGCCCTGGAGCTGGCGCAGGGGCACGAGGATCGAGCGGGCGACCGCCAGCGCGACGAGGGCGCCCAGCAGCAGGCCGGCCGCCGCCCCGGCCAGGAGGAGCTGGCCCAGGAAGGTGCCGAACCGGTCGGCATCCTCGACCGCGTCGTCGTTGAGAGCGCGGGCGGCCTCGCTCAGCCGGGCGGCGAGGCCGTCCATCTCGGCGATCATCGCGTTCTGCCGCTTGAGCCCCTCGACGGTGGTGGCGAGCCGCGCGCGCCAGCCGTCGATGGCCTCGATCATGTCGGACTGGATCAGCGGCGAGATCGGCAGGGCGGAGGCGCTCGCGGAGAGCCGCTCGCCCTCGCCGAGCATGGCGGAGACGGCCTCCGCGTCCCGGCGCGCCAGCGCCTCGGCCGTGCGCTGGCCGAGCTTGAGCGTCGTGATGCCGATGTTCTGCGTCGCTTGGCCCGTCGCGTTGGCCTCCCCCGCATAGGCGAGGAGCTGCGCGACCTCGTCGTCGAGCGTGCGCTGCTCGGAGGTCACGATCTTGAGCAGGCGCTCGCCCCACTCGGTCAGCCGCTCGCCCGCGGCCGGATCGGCGGCGGTCAGGCTCTCGGCCTCGGCGGCCTCGGTCTCGCGAGAGGTGGCGCGCAGGGCCGCCGCGAGGTCGCGGCCGGCATGGACGAGGCGGGTGCGTTCGGTGCGCGCGGCGTCGGTCGCGCCGCCGCGGTCGCGGGCGAGGGCGAGCGGCCACGCGGCGGCCAGCACGGCGTTGAGCCCCGTCACGGCGTCCCGGGTCGCGCGCAGCCGGTTCACCTTCCCCGTCAGCGTCCAGGCGAGATCGACGTTCGAGGCCTGCTGGCGCTGGCGGGCCTGCTCGGCGAGGTCGGTCAGGCGGCCCGCCCGCCGGCCCATCTCGGCGATCAGTCCGTCGTTCTCGCGGGCGACCGCCGAGAACTCGCGCATCCGCGCCACGTAGCGGTCGAGGGATTGGCGCGCCGAGGCGGCCCGCTCGGCCTGCCCCCGGGTGCGGGCCTGGTTCTGAAGCGTCTTCAGGCCGCTTCCGGCCTTGTCGGTCAGGTCGAAGAACTGCGTCTCGATCGCGGCGCGCTCGTCGGCGCGGGCGGCGACGAAGTCGTCGCGGACCATCCGGGCCAGGGTCAGGTCGTGAAAGACGCGGGCGGCGAGCAGGGCGCCGGCCCGGGCCCGCTCCCCCTGCGCGAGCAGGAACCAGCCCGCCGCCGCGATGGCCGCGGCGACGAGGATCGGGACACCGCCGACCAGGGCAATCTTCCGGCCGACCCGCATCCTCGCCCCGTCGCGGGCTCCCTCGGGAGCTTCGTTGCTCGGGGCGGGATCGTCGCCGGAAAACCGTCTCCGGACAAGGGCCTCGCCCAGGCGAGAGCATCATCTTTTTCCGAAAGCCGGCGGCCGCCTTTCGGGACGATGCTCTCGATGGGAACGACGGGCGGGGCCGCCCTCACACGCTGGCCGGAGCGGTGTGGCACCGCTTGCGCACCGGCGCAGGCCGGCCGCCCGCGCCGCCGAAACGGCCCTCCTTGGTCGGCGTCGTCTGGACGGTCCGGCCGGTGCGGCCGCCCTGCTGGCGCCCGTGCAGGATCTCCCGCAGGTTGGCCAGCGCCTCCGGCGAAGCCTCCAGGGCCTCCTTCGAGAAATGCGGCATCGCAGCCCTCCTCAGTTCCCGGTGAGAGCGATGATGCGCACCTTGCGCCCGTCGGCGGCGCAGGCCGCCGGCTGGTAGGGCCACGCGGCGGCGCAGGGGGCGGTGGTCTTCGACGTGTCGGATTTGGGCGCCGTCACGGTGGGTGCTGAGACCTTGGGCGCCTCGATGGGCGCCGCGGTCGTCGCCTTCGGGAGGGCGGCGGCGTCCGTCGCGGCCAAGCCGGCGACGAGGCCGGCGGACAGCACCGCGCTCGCGGCGATCATCGTAACCAATCCCTGCATGACATCCCCCTCGCGGCTTCGCCGTCGTCGATGGGGACGGTTTTAGGGAGGGGGCGTGTCCGGCGTTTTGCGTCGCCGGTCACAGGATCACCGGATCAAGGGGCGTTTGTTGCGTCGAACGCCCCGCCGACGAAATATTCGGCCTCCGCGGTGCGGTTAATCACCTTCGGGCCGGAAGATGTAGCCGAGACCGCGCACGGTGCGGATGAAGCGCGGGTTGGCCGGGTCCGGCTCCACCTTCTTGCGGATACGGTTGATTCGCACGTCGATCGCCCGGTCGAACGCGTCCGGATCGCGGGCGTCGGCGAGGTCGAGCAGCCGCTCGCGGGAGAGGGCGCGCTTCGGATGGTCGGCGAAGGCCTTGAGGAGATCGAATTCCGAGCGGGTCAGCGGCTGCTCCACCCCCGCGTCGTCGCGCAGGCGCAGGGCGTCGAGTTCGAGCCACTTCGTGCCGAACCGGACGGTCCGCGAGGGCGCCGCCGATTCGGGCGCGGGCGCCTTCGCCGGGGCCTGCGCGGGCGCCGACGGCGCGCCCTGCGCCCGCCGCAGCACCGAGCGCACCCGAGCGACGAGTTCGCGCAATTCGCAGGGCTTGGGCAGGTAGTCGTCCGCGCCCAGTTCGAGCCCCACCACCCGGTCGATCGGGCTGGCGGTCGCCGTCAGCATGATGATCGGGATCGGGCTCCTCGCCTTCAGGTCCCGCACGATGGAGAGGCCGTCCTCCTCGGGCATGTTGAGGTCGAGCACGATCAGGTCCGGCGTGCGGATCTGCAGGTGCGCCCGCAGCGCCCGGCCGCCCTCGCACAGGGCCACGTCGAAGCCGTGCAGGCGCAGATAATCGCCGACCATGGCGCGGGCATCCGCCTCGTCGTCGACGACGGCGATATGGGGGCCGGTCGCCGTCATGGCCGGCCGCCCGTCCGGCTGGGTGAAGAGAAACGTGTCGTCACCTCGATCTTCCCTCGACTCGAAAAGGGCACGCGAAACGGGCACATGAACAGGGCGCACTCGGCCGAACTCGACAGCTTTCGCCCGCACCATGCCCGATCGTGCCGGACTTGGCGACGCCGTCGAAGCGGCAATCAACGGCTCTTGCGGAGCGGGTGACAGCGGCCTCGTGCGCGATCATTGTAGCCGACCGGCGCGCGCCGATGAGACAAGTGTTGAGACCAGCCGTCTTTCGATAAGATTTCTTCGCAACTTCTCGCTAAGACATCGCGATGTGTGCTTTCGAACGGCGCGACCGCACGCGCCGCCTCACCAAGAGCGACGAGAGGGCGCTCGTTACGCTGACGCGATCAGCACAGGCATGCGGGTGGCCTCAAAGACCTCGAAAGGCCCTCACGCGATGAACGACGCGACCGACGACGCGATGGACGACGACTGGCTTGAACTGATTCCCGACGAGGCGGCGGAGGCGCCGGCCCGGGCCGGTGCCTGGACGATCGCGGTGATCGACGACGATCCGGCGGTCCACGAGGGCACTCGCTACGCGCTCGCCGGCTACAGCCTCGACGGGCGGGGCCTCGACATCCTCTCCGCCCACTCGGCGCAGGAGGCGCGGACGCTGCTGGCCGAGCGGCGCGACGTCGCCATCGTGCTCCTCGACGTGGTGATGGAGACCGACGATGCCGGCCTCCAGCTCATCGACTACATCCGCCGGGAGCTGAGGGAAGAGACCGTCCGGATCATCCTGCGCACCGGCCAGCCGGGGCAGGCGCCGGAGCGGCGCGTCATCGTCGATTACGACATCAACGACTACAAGGCGAAGACCGAACTCACCGCCGACAAGCTCTTCACCAGCCTGACCGCGGCGCTCCGGGCCTACCAGCAGCTCCGGCGGCTCGACGAGACCCGGCGCGGTCTCGAGATCATCATCGACGCCGCGCCGATGCTGCTCGACCACAAGTCGATGCAGCGGCTGGCCGAGGGCGTGCTGACCCAGGTCGCCTCGCTCCTCAACGTCGATTGCGCCGGCATCCTCGTCCTGCGCGAGGACGAGCGGGAGGCCGGCGACCGGCACGAGGGCGGCTTCTGCGTGCTCGCCGGCTCGGGACTCTACGGCGGCTATGTCGGCCGCGATCCCGGCTGGCCGCTCGATCCCGGCATCCAGCCCCTGGTCGAGCAGGCCTTCGCCGCCCGCCGCCACAGCTTCGGCGACCACCTCTCCACGCTCTACGTCCAGACCGCGAGCGGCAGCGAGATCGTCGCGCTGATCGACACCGACCGCCCGCTCTCCGATACCGACCGCGCGCTGATCACCCTGCTCGCGGGGCGTCTCTCGGTCGCCTTCGACAACGTGATCCTCTACGAGCGGCTGCAGCGCGCCAACGTCACCCTGGAGCAGCGGGTGGTCGAGCGCACCGCCGAGCTGATCCGCGCCAACCGCCGCCTCGACATGCAGCGCTCGGACCTGCGCCGGGCCAACAGTCTCAAGACCGAGATCCTGGGCACCATCGCCCACGACCTGAAGAACCCGCTCTCGGTGATCCTGGGCCGCTCCGAGATGCTGGCCGACCTGATCGGCCTCGATCCGGCGCCGGCCGCCGCCAGCGAGGACGCCCGGACCGCGATGCGGACCCAGGTCGATCACATTCGCACCTCGGCGACGCGCCTGATCGACATGATCGACAGCCTCATGGCCGACGCCATGAACGACGCCCTCGATATCACCCTGCGGCGCGAGCCCGTCGACCTGGCCGCGCTGGCCCGCGAGGTCTGCGAGGCCAACCGGCCGCTCGCCGAATCGAAGGGCCAGAGCCTGGCCCTGGATCTGGCGGTCCCGCTCCATCTCTGCGGCGACGCCGAGCGGCTGCGCGAGGCGTTCGACAACCTCGTCTCGAACGCGATCAAGTATTCCTTTCCCGGCGGCGCGATCACCGTGAGCGTGCGGGAGGAGTCGGGCGACTACGTCTGCGCGGTGGCCGACCAGGGCCCCGGCCTGTCCCCGGAGGATGCCGGCCGTCTCTTCGGCCGCTACCAGCGCCTCTCGGCCAAGCCCACCGGCGGCGAGGGATCGACGGGGCTCGGCCTCTCCATCGTCAAGCGCATCGCCGAACTCCACGGCGGCCGCGCCGAGGCGTTCTCCGAGGGGCCGGGGCGGGGCGCGACCTTCTCGATGCGGTTCCCGAAGGAGGCGGTGGGGCTGGTGTAGGGGGGTTCGATACGATTTCCGGCTGATGCCGGTGGTGATGGCCGAACCGCTCAGCCTGAAACCGTGTCACGGACCTGATGCGACGCCTTGAAATGATCGCTGCACGATCATTGTTTCCGGGCATTCTTGGAGTTGGTCCGATCGGCACTTTTTCCACGAATGAACCGACGAATCATGTCGCGTTCCCGCTATTTCGGCTGTAGAAACCCGAGATAACGCGCGATCTATGCCAATCGATATGAAAAACGCTGCGATCCAACCGATTGAAAAAATCAGACATTCCGTTTCGATTGATTCCACATTGCCATACCAAACCCGCACAGCGAGGGAACTAAGGTAAAGTGCAGGATGCCACCAAAATATCCTCCAATCTGAAGGCATCACGCGGCTCCGTTCGAAGACATTGCATACGGTTTCCGGTTGATGCCTTCGGTGCTGCTTCCCGTCATTCCGGGGCGCCGGAGGCGAACCCGGAATCCACCCTTGATGCCACGTTGAGCCGCGCATCACGGGTGGATCCCGGTTTCCGCTGCGCGGCCCCGGGATGCCGGGGGTGGGGCTGAACCGAACCAATCAATCGGAAACGGTATCATTGTGCAATGATGGCAGATAATACTTATAAATCTGCGAATCGAACTCTCGAACCGAGGCCGGTCGACGTCTGAAAATACGAGAAGATCGTCCGTCTTTCCACGCCCGCGCAGCTCCACGAACAGCAATCTGCATGAGTTGGGAAGAGATCGTGGGGCCTGCGTAGCTGAAATCGGCTACCTTTTTCCCGTCGACAGCACATGAGCGACGATTGCGTTGGCGTGGCCGTGCCCCATTCCGTGCTCCTCCTTCAGGATCTTCACCAATTCCATATGTTTGGCGGGAAGTCGGTCGCGGACAAGCTGTTGCCACTCGCCGATAGGACGTGCGTACTTCTTCTCGATGGAGGGAAAGTATGAGGCAGGTCCCTTGATCGGTTCGTGAGACATGAAATCACCTCCCTTTGACATCGGCATGTGTCGGCTTCGCCGCAAATTGACGATGGCGCAACACCTTCTCTCGAGGCGGCGCAACACCGCTGCCGGTGCCCGCTACGGAGCGAAAGCACCCCCTGGCAGGGGACACCAACCGTCCGGTTCGGACCACAAAGAGGCCGCCGCCAAAAGCCCTCAGCCGGACGACGCGGCCGCCGTCCCACGGAAGGGGCCGATCAGGCGCTCGTACTCGGCCTCCGCCGGACCGTAGCTGTTCCCGGCCAGGTCGCAGAGCATGCCGCGGTCGCGGACGATGATCAGGGCGCGTCTGGCCTGGATCGCGCCGTAGCCCTCGAGCGCCTGGATCGCCAGCGTCACGGTCGATCGCTGCGTCGCCAGCATGATCGACAGGAAATCGTGGGTGAGGGAGAGTTCGTCGCCCTCCAACCGGTCATGCGCCATGAGGATCCAGCGCGCCAGCCGCTCTTCGACGGAATAGGCGCCGTTCGACATCGCCGTCTGGCTGACCGTCATCATCACCGTGTGGGCGTAGCGCAGCAGCAGGCCGTGCAGGATCGGGCTGCGCCCGAGCGCCTCGCGGAACGCCCCGGTGCCGATCCGAAGCCACGGGCCGCCGACCTGAACGATCAGCTCGTGGGGCGCGCGATCGGCCCCCAGCACGCTCGCCGTGCTGACCATGCCCTCCTGGCCGAAGCAGCCGACCTCGATCCGGCGCCCCTCGCTCATGACGGCGACGTTCGAGGACAGTCCGGCTTCCGGGAAATAGACGACCTCCAGCGGATCCCCGACGGACCAGAGGACCTCGCCCTTCTGCACCTGCACGCGCTCGAACTGCGCCAGGAGCGGCTCCCGCTCCGCCGGCGGCAGCGCCTGAAGCAGGCGGTTTCTCGTTGATGATACGCTCATTTCCGGTCCCGATCCCTCGCCCGTTCTTGCGAGAACCCCGGCCCGGACCGCGAGTTCGCTGATCGCGGCGGCCGCGCGGTCACCCGCGCGCGGACGCCTCGGCCGGCCGGGGTGAGCGGCCGGGAACGCGCCGACGCCCGGCCCGGCGGCGCAGCGCGTAGAGCGTCAGCCCGGTGGCGAAGAAGCCGGGGAGCGCCAGCGCCGCGAGGCAGAACAGCAGGGCGGCGGGCGCGCCGAAGAAGCGGCCGCGATGCACTTCGAGCATGTTGTCGGCGATGCGCCGGCCGAGGCTCGACGCGGCGGCGCGCTGGTCGCCGAGCGGGATGCCGGTGCGGGCGTCGTAGGTGGCCTCGTTGCGCAGCACCGCGTCCGGGGTGGTCCAGCGGATGCGGATCGTCGCCGCCTCCGGTCCCGGCAGGGTCAGGGTCGCGTGGTCCGCCGCGTGCGCGGCCGAGAACGCCGCCCAGGCCGCGTCGATCGCCGGCCTGCCCTCGGGCGCCGCGCGTTCGGCCGAACGGTCGGCGGCGCGCGCCTCCGATCGCTCCTTCGGCGCCTGGCCGGTGAGGAGCCATGTCGCGCCCGCGCGATACCCGTCGAAGGACCACCACAGGCCCGACAGGGCGGCCACCGCGTAGACCGGCAGCAGCCACGTCCCCACGACCGCGTGCAGCGACCACCAGCGGGCCCGGCCGGGCCGGGCGAGGTTCGGCCGGAGCCAGACCCGCCAGCCGTGCCGTCCGGGCCAGCGCAGGGTGAGCCCGGTGGCGAGGAAGACGAGCAGCGCGATGGCGCAGAGGCCGGTGACCGTGCGGCCCCAGCCCTTGCCCTCGCCGGGGATCAGCAGCCAGCGGTGCAGCGCCCGCACGGTGGCGAAGAATGTCTCCAGCCGCACGGGGCCGAGAACGGTCCCGTCCGTGGGGTCGGCGTAGACGGTCGCGGGCCGCTCGCCGCCGGCCCGGTCGCGGGCGAATCGCGCCACCGCGCTCCGGCCGGGATCGCTCGACAGGGTCAGCGCGGCGACCCGCTGCCCCGGACGCTGCGCCTCGATCCGCGCGGCCAGCGCCGAGGGCGCGAGCGGCGGCCGGTCCGGGGCCGCCGCGACCTCCACCCGGTCGCGGTTGGCCAGGGCGGTGATCGCCTCCTCGTAGCTCATCAGGGCGCCCGTGACTCCCATGAGCGCGAGCACGAGCCCGGCGGTGAGGCCGAGGGCCCAGTGCAGGCGGAAGAGGAGGGTGCGGGCGGGAGAGAAGGCGGAGGGCATGACGCTCCGATCAGGGCGCTCGATTGCCGGGAAGGTCCGGCCTCAGTAGCGCGCGCTCAGGCTGGCGAGCACCGTCAGGGGCGCGCCGGGCAGGTTGTTGAACTGGTTGAACGGCTGCTCGATGTAGCGCCGGTCGGTGAGGTTGCGGCCGTTGACGGCGAAGCGCCAGGTCGGGTCGATCTCGTAGAACACGGCCGCGTCGAGGCGGGCATAGGCGCCGACCTTGTAGGTGTTGGTGATGTCGCCGAAGCGCTCGCCGACATAGGTGAGGCCGCCGCCGAAGCCCCAGCCCCGCAGCGGGCCGCCCTGGAACTGATAGGTCGACCAGACGCTGGCGCTGAAGACCGGCGCCGCGGGCAGCCGGCTGCCGACGGCGACGGTCGAATCCTTGGTGACCGTGGCATCGAGGTAGCCGATCCCGCCGATGATCTTCCAGCCCGGCAGGATCTCGCCGGCGATGTCGCCCTCGAACCCCTGCGCGCGCTGCTCGCCGGTGATGATCGAGAAGCCGGTATTGACCGGATCGGAGGCGGCGACGTTCGCCCGCAGGATGCGGAAGGCGGCGGCGCTCACCGTGAGCCGGTCGGGGATCAGGTCGAAGCGGGCGCCGACCTCCAGCTGCTCGCCGGTCTCCGGCGGCGGGCTCGCGACGTTGAGGACGTTGGCGGTCTGCGGGACGAAGGAGGTGGTGTAGCTGCCGTAGAGCGTGAGCGGCTCCACCGGCCGCCAGACGAGGCCGACCCGCGGCGAGGTGCCGGTGAGGTTCTGCTCCGGCGGGATCGTCCGCGTGGTCGGCGTGCGCTGGAAATAGAGCTGGTCGGCCGTGTCGAACCGCACGCCGAGGACGAGCTGCAGGCCGGGAAAGAACTCGATCTGGTCCTGCAGGTAGATCCCGAACAGGCTGAGCTTCTGCCTGAGATCGCTCTGCAGGGTCAGCGTGCCGACCTGCGGCACCGAGCCCCGGATCGGGTTGAGGAAGGAGACCGAGGTCGCCGTCCCCTGCGTGGTGAAGGGGTGGCGGTAGCCGTCGACGATCTCGAAGCCGGCCAGGGCCGTGTGGCGGAAGCCGAACGGGTCGACGAAGCGTCCGACCGCCTCCGTCCGGCTGTCGATGGAGTGGTAGATCGAATCGCCCTCCGTGAGGCGCCTCGTCACCGTGGTTCCGGCGGCGTTCACGCCCGTCGCCCGGGTCGCCAGGAGATCGAACGATCCCCACTGGCCGTTCACGGCCTGCCGCAGGGTCAGGTTCTCGTTGACGTCGTGCTCGGCGAGCAGGGTGATCGAGTTCGATTCGCCGTAGTAGCGCGACCACGGCTCGCCGTAGAAGCGGCGGACGTTGTCGAGCGGCACCCGGCCGCGGAAGGCGATCAGGCCCTCGTCGTACTGACTGTGCTGGCGGGTGAACTCGGCGTTGAGGTAGACACGCGTCGACGGGTCGGGCGTCCAGACGAAGGCCGGGGCGAAGAAGTGCCGGGAGTTCTCCGGCCCGCCGAAATCGCGGAAGGTCGCCTCGTCCTGCGTCGCGAAGGTGAAGCGGGCGGCGAGCCCCTCCACGCTCGGGATCGCCCCCGAGACCGAACCCTGCACCCGCCGGAACGCGAACGAGCCGCCCTGAACCGTCACGTCGGCGGACGGGGCGAGGGTGGGTTGGCGCGTGACGATGTTGATGAGGCCGCCAGGATCGCCCTGGCCGTAGAGGACCGAGGCCGGACCTTTCAGCACCTCCACCCGCTCCACGTTGGCGAGGTCGCGCTGCGTCGGCTGGAACGCGTTGGCCGGGTTCAGCACGAGGCCGTCGATGGCGTAGGTCTGGGTGCGGAAGCCGCGCAGGATGTAGGTGTCGGAGCGGCCCTGGATGGTGCCGCCCGGCTGGACGTTGCTGACGTTGGTGAGCACGTCGGTGAGGCGCACATCCTGCTGATCGACCAGGACTTCGCGCGGGACGACCTGGATCGATTGCGGCGTGTCGCGCAACGCCGTGTCCGTCCGCGTCGCGGTGGCCGAGCGCGTGGCGCGGTATCCGACGACGGGGCCGCCGGCGCGCTCGCCGCTCCCCGTGACCGAGAGTTCGGACAGCACGGCCTCGGCGCCGTCCGGCGCGACGGTCTGCGCGCGCGCCGCGAGGGGCCAGGACAGGGCGAGGACGGACACGGCGAGAGCGAACGGGACGCCCGAACCGGCGGAAAGGGGGGTCGACCCGCCTCGATCGAGACGCCCATGTCCCTGTGCTGTGGTGTTCATCGCCGGTCCGTCTGGAGAGCCGGCTCCCCGGAGCCGGTCCGGCGCCTTTACCTATGTTGCCTCATATGCGGCAAGCGTTCGCCCGAAGAGTTTGGGGGATTTGGTAGGGTATCGGCATGTCGTTGCGGCAGAACAACATTTTATTCCAAGTCTAATGTAGAAGTGTTTCTGAGCCATTCTCTCGGGATGGATGATTTCGGTCGAGACCAGCCGTCGGTCTGAGCTGCCGACCGAACCACGCTTGGCCCCGGTGAGGGGCCGCTCGCGTTGCGTTCGCTTTCGTGTCTACAATCCACGGAGGTTTGCCGCGGCGGGGGCGCACCGGGATGCGACGCCTTCTCAAGTTCCTCCACACGATGGGGGCGGTGGGGCTGATGGGGGCGATGGCCTGTCTCATCGTCCTCCTGAGCCTCACCCCGCCGCCGGACGCGCTCGCCGGCTACGCCCTGATGCGCGGGGCGATGGGGGCGGTCGCCACCTGGATCTTCCTGCCCTCCCTCGCCCTGACGCTGGTGGCCGGGCTGCTGGCGGTCGCGCTGCATCCGGGCTTCCGCGAGGCGGGCTGGGCCTGGGTCAAGCTCGCCACCGGCGTGCTGGTGTTCGAGGGCGGTTTCGTCGGCATCCAGGGGCCGATGCAGGAGGAGGCCCGGCGCAGCGCCGCCGCGCTCAGGGGCGAGATCGATCCGGCCACCCTCACGGGCGCGCTGGCGGCCGAGCGCAACACCCTCTGGGTGATCCTCGCCGTGGCGATCCTCAACGTCGTGCTCGGCATCTGGCGGCCGCGCATCCTGCGGCTTCCCCGCTCCGACCTGTCCCGGCCCGACGGCATCCCGGGGAAGACCGGATCAGCGTGACGGTGCGGAACGCTTTCGCGCCAAGCCTCGTTGCGGCCCCTGGGGTTCGTAGCGGATACAGGGGGGCGTGCGCCGGCACCGCCTTCCGGCGGGCACGACCACTCGGCGACACGACCCAGCAAGGCGGCGGAGGAGCGTGATGGCGACGCGAGGCTTTACCGGGCGGCCCCCTGCCGCGGCGATCCGCGAGCGGCTTCCGCCGGGCCAGTACCTCACCGACGATTTCCCCGTGCTCCAGCTCGGACCGACGCCGCGGGTCTCGACGGAGGGCTGGCGCTTCACCCTGCGCCAGGGCTCGCGGCCGCTGGCGAGCTGGAGCTGGGACGAGTTCGCGCAACTGCCCCGCACCCGCTGGGGCGGCGACATCCACTGCGTGACCAAGTGGTCCAAGTTCGACACCGCCTGGGAGGGCGTGAGCTTCGACGACATCCTCGCGGCGGCCGGCCTCGAGGCGCCGACGGGCTTCCTCCTGGCGGAGAGCCACGACGACTACACCACCAACGTGCCCGTAGCGGATCTCACCGGCGGCAAGGCGATGGTGGCGACGCTCTACGACGGCAAGCCGATCCCGCCCGATCACGGCGGCCCGGCGCGTCTCCTGGTGCCGCACCTCTACTTCTGGAAGAGCGCCAAGTGGGTGACGGGCCTGCGCTTCACCGAGCGCGACGAGGCCGGCTTCTGGGAGCTGCGCGGCTACCACATGTACGGCGATCCCTGGCGCGAGCAGCGTTTCAGCGGCGACTGAGAGGATTGCCCGAGTGAGCACCGCGCCCTCGCCGTCACCCTGGCGGGCCGCGGCGATCCGGGCGATCACGCCCGTGACGCCGCGGGTAAAGAGCTTCCGCTTCGATTCCCTCGATCGGCCGCACCGGGCCGGCCAGCACGTCGATGTGCGCCTGACCGCGCCCGACGGCTACCAGGCGCAGCGCAGCTACTCCATCGCCTCGGCACCCGGCGACCCCGCCGGTATCGAGCTGATGATCGAGGGGCTGGAGGCGGGGGAGGTGTCCGGCTACTTCGACACGGTGGCCGAAATCGGCGACGCGATCGAACTGCGCGGACCGCTCGGCGCCTTCGCCTGGGGGCCGGAGGATGGCGGCCCGGTGCTACTGATCGGCGGCGGCTCCGGCGTCGTGCCGCTGCTCGCGATGGTGCGCGAGCGCGCCCTGCGCGCGCCCGCGGTGCCGATGCTGCTGATCTACTCGGTGCGCAGCGCCGCCGAGGCCATCGCCCGGGGAGAGCTCGCCGCCCGCTCCCGCGACGAGACCGGCTTCGACCTGACCCTGCTTCTCACCCGCGAGGGCGCGACCGCGGGCCGGCGCATCGACCGCGTGATGATCGATACGGCGATCGAGTGCCTCGGCATGCCGCGCCACGCCTTCGTCTGCGGCGGCAACGGCTTCGTCGGCACCGTGGCCGACCTCCTGGTGGATGCCGGCGTCAAGCCGGGCGTGGTCCGCACGGAGCGCTTCGGCGGCTGATGGTTCCGATCAGCCGCCGGAGGGGAGGGCGTCAGCCCTCCTCGTCGCCGTCCGAGTCGTTGTCGATCAGGTCGGAGACGTCGTCGTCGCCGTCCTCTTCCTCCAGGAAGGTGTCGTCGTCCGCACCCCCGCTGGCATCGTCGCCGCCCTCGTCGTCGTCGACGCTGATATCGGTATCGTCCTCGCTGGCCTCGGCCTCGTCGAGGGAGACGATCTCCGGACCGCCCTTCTCCTCCTCGTCCTCGTCGTCATCCGAGCGGCTGGCGACGGGCGGGGCGACGCGGGAGGTCGCGACTTGGTAGATCGTGCCGCATTTCGGGCAGGTCGCCGGATCACGGTCGAGATCGTAGAACTTGGCACCGCAATTCATGCACTGGCGTTTGACGCCGAGTTCCGGTCTAGCCACGGCTGCAAACCTCTGGGGACGGAAGGGAAAGGGATCCGGGAGAGCGGCCCCGTTAGTCGCAGCCTCCGCCCATGTCAAACGCCCACGTCAAACGGCCTGTCGTGCGCTCGCCGCAGCCGGCGCGGGGCGTTCGGCGGGGACGGTCGTGACCGGAGGGGAGAACCGCGTCAGGCGCAGCGGGACCACTTGTTCTGCCGCCGCTCGACGGTGAGGCGCAGGAGCCGGCCGAACGGGGTGCCGCTCAGGCAGCCACGGCGGTCGAACTCCTGCAGGACCGCTTCGAGGGCAACGATGCGCTCGCTGGGTCGGCGATAGGCGCTCTCCAGCTCGTTCAGGGCTTCGAGGACGCGTTTGGAGACCGTCGAATCGGCGACGGCGGAAGCATGATCGACCTTGCGCAGGCACTGGATCACGGGCGTCATGCGCGCCAACATAAACATATGATGCGGCTTGTCGAGTGCTTGCTGACGCTTGCTTCACACAAGAACGGTTCCACGGAGGCAAGTTGCGGGCGCCGGATAAGCGATCGTCCGAAGCAGACCTGACTTCGAATTGCAGTTTATCGCCAAGTGAATTGGTATCCGGATGCATGGTGCGAGCGTGACGGGTGCCGGACGATGCCTCGGACGGGCGCGTCGGGCGCCGCGCCTCCGGACGCGCGGATGACGCGGGCCGGTCCGCATGGTAACGGGCGCCGGTCGCGCCGGGTCCGTCCGGCGGGCGGCCTCGGTGCCCTCGCGGGTGCCGACGCGCCTCAGCCCAGCGCTCGAGCAAGACGTCAGATCCCCGTGTCGCACGATTCCGAACCGCAGCCCGTCACCGCGCATCCCGGAGGCCCCCTGCGAGGGGCGCTGAAGCCGCCGGGCGACAAGTCGATCTCCCACCGGGCGATGATCCTGGGCCTGCTCGCCATCGGCGAGACGCGGGTCGAGGGCCTTCTGGAGGGCGACGACGTGCTGCGCACCGCCGCCGCCGCGGAGGCGCTGGGCGCCCGGGTCACCCGCGAGGGCGAGGGGCGCTGGCGGATCGTCGGCGTCGGCATCGGCGGGATGCAGGACCCGGCCGGCGTGCTCGATTTCGGCAATGCCGGCACCGGCTCGCGGCTGATGATGGGCGTGGTCGGCGGCCAGCCAGTCACCGCGACCTTCGACGGCGATGCCTCCTTACGCAAGCGGCCGATGCGGCGCATCCTCGATCCGATCCTGAAGATGGGCGCGCAGGTCGTGTCCGAGGCCGAGGGCGGGCGCGTGCCGCTGACGCTCAAGGGTCCGCGCGAGGCGATCCCGATCCGCTACGAGCTGCCGGTCGCCTCGGCGCAGATCAAGTCGGCGGTGCTGTTTGCCGGGCTCAACGCGCCGGGCACCACCACCGTCATCGAATCCGCCGCCTCCCGCGACCACACCGAGCGGATGCTGCGCCTGTTCGGCGCCGAGGTGAGCGTGACGCTGTCCGGCGAGGGCGGTCACGGCCGCACCGTGACGCTGACCGGTCAGCCGACCCTGCGCGGCACCGACGTGGTCGTCCCGGCCGACCCGTCCTCGGCGGCCTTCCCGCTGGTGGCGGCGCTGATCGTGCCGGGCTCCGAGGTGACCCTGCGCGGCGTGATGATGAACCCGCTGCGCACCGGCCTCATCACCACGCTGATCGAGATGGGTGCCGAGATCGAGCGCCTCGCCGAGCGCGAGGAGGGCGGCGAGACCGTGGCCGACCTGCGGGTGCGGGCGAGCCGCCTGCGCGGCGTCGACGTCCCGGCCGAGCGGGCGCCCTCGATGATCGACGAGTACCCGATCCTCGCGGTCGCCGCGGCCTTCGCCGAGGGCACGACCCGGATGAACGGCCTGCACGAGCTGCGGGTGAAGGAGTCCGACCGGCTCGCGGCGGTCGCCGCGGGGCTCGCCGCCAACGGCGTCACCCACGCGGTCGAGGGCGACGACCTGATCGTCACCGGCACCGGCGAGGCCCCCGCGGGCGGCGGCACGGTCGCGACCCATCTCGATCACCGCATCGCCATGGCCTTCCTCGTCATGGGGCTCGCCACCCGGCGCCCCGTGACCGTCGACGACGGCGCGATGATCGCCACGAGCTTCCCGAGCTTCCGTCCGACCATGCTGGCCCTCGGTGCCCGGATCGAGGACGGGGCCGCCGCATGAATTCGGCTGCTGTGAGCGATCGGCCCGCCATGCCCCTCGTCATCGCCATCGACGGTCCGGCCGCCTCCGGCAAGGGCACGCTCGCCAAGCGGCTCGCCCTGCATTACGGGCTGCCGCATCTCGATACCGGCCTGCTCTACCGCGCGGTGGCGCTGACCCTGATCGACGAGGGGAGCGACCTCGACGACAGGGCGGCGGCGGCGCGGGCGGCCACCGCCCTCTCGGCCGACCGGCTGTCCGACCCGCGCCTGCGGGAGCGGGCGATGGGCGAGGCGGCCTCGCGGGTCTCCTCGGTGCCGGAGGTGCGCGCCGCCCTGCTGTCCTGGCAGCGGCGCTTCGCCGAAGGCGCGGAGGGCGCGGTGCTCGACGGGCGCGACATCGGCACGGTGGTGTGCCCCGAGGCCCGGGTGAAGCTGTTCATCATCGCCGCGCCCGAGGAGCGGGCAAGGCGGCGCCATCGCGAGCTGCTCGGCCGCGGCGAGGAGACGACGCTCGCCGCGATCCTCGCCGACATCCGCGCCCGCGACGCGCGCGATTCGAGCCGCGCCGCCGCCCCGCTGAAGGCCGCCGAGGATGCGGTGGTGCTCGACACCACCGAACTCGATGCCGAGGCCGCCTTCGCCGAGGCCGTCGCGATCGTCGAGCGGCTCAGGACCGCTTGAGCGGCGCGTCCGCGCCGCCGATCCAAGCCTCCACCCGCGCGGCGAGCACCTGCGGATCGCCCGAGAGGTGCAGCCGCTTGCTGCGCGCGGTCTCGCCTGCGACGAGGGTCACCTCGGCCCTGCGCAGCCCGAGGCTCCGGGCGACGAAGGCGGTGAGGGCCGCGTTGGCGGCGCCCTCGACCGGCGGGGCCGCCACGCGCAGCGCGAGGACGGGACGCCCATCCGCCTCCGTGCGGACGCCGTCCAGGCCGGTGCGGCTCGCCCGCGGCGTCAGCCGCACCGCGAGGGTGAGGCCGTCCGCGTCGAGGGTGAAGGGGCTTTGCATCGGCAAGGTCTCGCGGACGCCGTGGTCCTGATCGCGGGGAAGTGGGTCCCGGTCGCGCTGTGCCATCCGGCGAGGCCGGCTGTCATCCCGGCGCCTCGAACGGTCCCAAACGGCACGGGATGGCAACGGCCGTTCGGCCTCAGCGTCTTCGTCGCGAGACCTGTGCGGATCCTCCGCCGCCCTCGGCCGAATAGCCTCACGCCTTCGTGATGTTTGAGCCGGATGTTGGGGCGAGACGCTCCACATGCGGCGGATCGGTTGTGTCTTCTCCGATGAATGCAACCTCAGCTCCGACAACGCGGCGGCGGAAATGATCGTTGCCACCTTGCCCCCCGGACGCGGGCGCCCGCAGCGCTACAAGAATTAACCTTTGTAGCTTCTGCTGCGGTTCGACGGGCACCGCAAGAATTCGACAATGCCGAACCGCCGCGACGACGCCGACATCATGTACCGCCTGCTCGTACAGGGGGTTACGGACTACGCGATCTTCATGCTGTCCCCGGACGGCACGGTCGCGAATTGGAATGCGGGGGCGCAGCGCACCAAAGGCTACACGGCCGAAGAGATCGTGGGGCGCAACTTCGCCCGCTTCTACGCTCCGGAGGATCGCGCCGCGGGATTGCCCGAGCAAGGTCTCCGCACGGCGCGGCGGGACGGTCGGTTCGAGTCGGAGGGCTGGCGCCTGCGCAGGGACGGCTCCCGCTTCTGGGCGCAGGTCGTCATCGATGCGATCCACGACGACGATGGCTGCTTCATCGGCTTCGCGAAGGTCACCCGCGATTGCACCGAGCGGCGGCGTTCCGAGAATCGGATCCAGCACCTCGCCGGGCACGATCCCCTGACGGATCTCGCCAACCGCGCGACGCTCCGTCAGGCCCTGACGGAGGCGCTCGCCTCCGGGACGGGGGAGAGCTGCGCCGTCCTCTACATCGATCTCGACCGCTTCAAGCCGATCAACGACACGCTCGGTCACTCTGTCGGCGACCAGCTGCTCCAGGAGGTGGCCCGGCGCCTGCGGCGGATGGCGGGGGCGCAGGACGTCGTCGGCCGCCTCGGCGGCGACGAGTTCGCGCTGATCCTCAGACCCGCCGACCCTCACCGGGTGGCGGGCGTTGCCCGGCAGATCCTCGAAGCCCTCAACCAGCCTTACACGGTCAAGAAGATGCCGATCCGTGTGGGCGCCAGCATCGGCATCGCCGTCGCGCCGCTGGCCGGCGGCGATGCCGACATCCTCCTGCGCAACGCCGACCTCGCCCTCTACGACGCCAAGAAGGAGGGCCGGAGCCGCTACAGCTTCTACGAGCCGGCGATGGGCGACAGCGTCGCGGCGCGGACGAGCCTGGAGAACGCCCTCGGCCGCGCCGTGGCGCGGCGCGAATTCGTCCTGCACTACCAGCCGATCGTCCGCGCCCGCAGCGGCGCGACCATCGGTTTCGAGGCGCTGCTGCGCTGGCGGCGGCCGGACGCGGTGGCGCCGTCGCCCGCGGAGTTCGTGCCGGTGGCCGAGGAGGCGGGCCTGATGCCCGAGATCGGCGCCTGGATCCTGGCCGAGGCGTGCCGCGAGGCGGCGACCTGGCCCGCGCATCTCACCGTGGCGGTGAACGTCTCGGCGACGCAGCTGCGCAGCGCCCTCTTCATCGATGCCGTCGAGCGGGCGCTGGCCGCGAGCGGTCTGCCGCCGCACCGGCTCGAACTCGAGATCACCGAGACCGCGGTGCTCCAGAACCGCGAAGTGGCGCTCGGCCTGCTCCAGCGGCTGCGGGCTCTGGGCGTGATGATCGCGCTGGATGATTTCGGCACCGGCTACTCGTCGCTGAGCTTCGTCCACACCTTCCCGCTCACCCGCCTCAAGATCGACCGGAGCTTCGTCCACGGGCTCGGCCGGGATCCGCAGGCGACGGCGATCGTGCGGGCCATCATCGGCCTGTCGCGCAGCCTCCGCCTCGCGGTGACGGCGGAGGGCGTGGAGACGGAGGAGCAGCGCCGCCTGCTCGCCAAGGAACGTGGGCTCGATCTCCAGGGCTACCTGTTCGGCCGTCCGGAGGCCGCGGCCCGCCTCGACCGCACGGTCGAGCTGCGAAGGCCCGCGCGTCGGGCCGCGCTGTCGCGAGACGATCGACCGAGTGTCCAGGGCCAGCCGGAGGCGGCCTGATGCCGGCCGTCCCGGCCCGTCGCTTCCGCGGGGCCGTCAGCGAGGCCCGGCACGATGCTGTGTGAAGCGAGCGGTTAACGGGACTACGTGCGGATGACCCGAGTCTCGTCCGACCCGAATGCTTGAACTCGGCCGTTGAGACGAAGATCAGTTGTGCGCAAGAGACAGCTCACGGCTTGTCAAAGCGCGGAGAACGGCCGGGGATGCGCTTGCGCCGTCCGGGGCAGGCTGATAGCGGATTGGGCGCTGCCGGTTTAGCTCAGTTGGTAGAGCAACCGCCTTGTAAGCGGTAGGTCGCGAGTTCGAGTCCCGCAACCGGCACCACCGGGCTCTCGATCCGACGGAACGATCGGATCCAACCCGTCATCCCTCACGTGATCAGTGCTGGCTTGTCCGTTCGCGACGCGGACGGGCCCCTTCGATCGCCGCGCATCGCCTGAAACTGGTATCGCGCGCGAAACGCACCCTCTCTTTTCACAAGTTCTAAAACTGTAATGAATGATAATGCATGGGGGAGAGGGTTAGGGCTCACTCGGTGTGGGACGGACCTGCTCGGCCACCGCGCGAGAGCAATCGTCCGGATGGGGCGTTCGGGCGTATGCGCAATTCGCTGAGTTTCACGCCGCCGGATCTACAGGAGGCGCGGCTCGAAGCAGTGCGCCACCGCTACGTCTTCTATATTCCCGGCTACGATCCCGAGGCGCGAACCCGCTACCGATTGCTGTTCGTGCGGGAATGGGCCCGCTACACCAAGCGGTTCGACGGCGGCAGGCGAACGGTCTCGTGCGCGCAGTTGAGCGAGAACGGGCTGGTCCAGAGCTGGGCCGTGAGCGCGCCCGAACAGGGCGACGGCGCCGAGACCCGATACGACGTGCTCCTGTGGGACGACATCGTCGCCGCCGACTTCGCCCGCTCCCGCTTCCTCAGCGTCGCGCTCCTGATCGCGGGCACCGCGCACATGATCGTGTCCGGCCTGCTGTTCCGCTTCTACCGGCTGAGCTGGAAGTACGGCAACGTCATCCTCTACCCCTTCGTGATGGTGATCCTCCTCACCGCTCTGTCCGTCGCCATCGGTGTGGGCGTGCATGCCCATCTGGGCGATTGGTTCGGCCACAGCCTCGGATGGCCGCTCTGGATCTCGCTTCCGCTGGGCGTGGTCGCGGGCGTCGCCTGGATCAAGCTGATCGAGGCCTTCCTCAACCGTATCTTCTTCTGGCAGCTTCTGAACGATTGGGTGTTCAACTGGCAGCACGGCCAGGGCTGGCGGCCGGATTACGAGCGGCGTCTCGACGCCTTTGCCGGGCACGTCCTGTCCGCGCTCGCGGCGCGGACCGAGACCGGGCAGCCCACCGACGAGGTGATGATCGTCGGCCATTCCTCCGGCGGGCTGACGGCGGTCGAGGTCGCGGCTCGGCTGCTCGCCCGCGATGCGTCGATCGGCGCCTCGGGCGCGAGCCTTTCGCTGGTGACGCTGGGGTCCGGTCTGCCGCTCGTGGCGATGCAGCCCGCGGCCGCGTCCCTGCGGGCGGAGATCGCGCGCCTCGTCACGGAGCGGCGCGTCGTCTGGTGCGACTTCCACGCGCCCCAAGACTGGATGAACTTCCCCGGCTTCAACCCGCTGCGTGACCTCAAGCTCCGCCTGTGCGGGCAGCAACCGGTCGCCAACCCCCTCGTGCGCTCGGCCCGCTTTCGCGACCTGCTCTGCCCGGAAACCTACCGGCGGGTGCGCTTCCGCCCGTTCCGGATGCACTTCCAGTTCCTCCTCGCGAACGAGCGGCCCGGCGCCTATGACTTCTTCGCGATGACCCTGGGCCCGCGGCGGCTGCGCGAGCAGGTGCTCGCCCCCGTCGCCTGCCGCGAACGCGAGCCCGCTCTTCTGCTCTGATCCGGACGCGTCACCCCGCGCCCGACGGGCGCAAGCCGGCCGAGAGACCGATGCGAATCTTCGTCGTTGCCGTCGGCAGCCACGGCGATGTCCTGCCGCTCCTCGCCATCGCGACCGAGCTGCGGCGGCGGGGACACGCGGTCACGCTCGCCGCGCCCGCTCCCTTCGCCGCGAAGGCGGCCCGGGCGAGCGTGCCGTTCTTCGCCCTCGGAACGGAGGAGGATTACCGCCGCGCCGCGACCGAGACCGGTCTCTGGCGGCCCTGGCGCGGCATCGGGGCGATGTTCCGCCACGTCTCGGCCGCGACCGAGCCGGTCTACGGCTGGCTCGCCGGGACCGCACGGCCCGGCGAGTGCGTCGTGCTCGCCTCGACGCTGGCCCTCGGAGCGCGGGTGGCGCAGGAGAAGCTCGGCCTCGACGTCGTCACGGTCCACCTCATGCCGCTGCTCGCCGGGAGCCGCACCGATCCGCCGATCCTGCCCGGCCTGCCCCTTCCCGAGCGGTTGCCGGCGCGCATCCGGCACTGGATCGGGTGGGGAGCAGATCGCTTCGTGATCGGGCCCGCGGCCTTGCCGGCGCTCAACGGGTTTCGCGCGCGGCTGGACCTGCCGCCGGTGCGCCGGCTTCGCCGCTGGTGGAGCAGCCCGCAGCGCGTCCTGCTCACGTTTCCCCGATGGTACGCCGCGCCGCAGCCCCACCGGATGCCCCAATCCCTGCAGGTCGGCTTCCCGCTCGCGGATCGCTTCGGCGACGTCGCCGAGCCGGAGCCCGCCGTCGCGGGGTTTCTGGCGGCGGGGCCGCCGCCGCTCGCCTTCACCTACGGCTCGGCCATGTCGCGCAGCCAAGCCTTCTTCCGCACCGCGCTGCGCGTCTGCACCCGCTTGGGCCGGCGCGGCCTCCTCCTCGCGCCGCAGGGCGGGCAGGTGCCGGCGGACTTGCCCCCGAGCGTGCTGCACGTGCCCTACGCGCCGTTCAGCCGCGTGCTGCCCCGCTGCGCCGCGCTGATCCACCATGGCGGGATCGGCACCGTCGCGCAGGCGCTCGCGGCCGGCATTCCGCAACTCGTAGTGCCCGTCGCCTTCGATCACTTCGACGAGGCGCGCTGGCTGGGCCGTCTCGGCGTCGGCACTGCCCTGAGCCGCCGCCGCTTCACCCCGGCCCGCGCCGTGCCGACGCTGCGCCGGCTGCTGACCGATCCCCGCGTCGCCCAGGCCTGCACGGCGGCCAAGGCGCGGATGGCACAGGAGGACGGCGTCGCGGAGGCCTGCGACGCGGTGGAAGCCTTTTGCGCCGGGGCAGAGCATTGTCAGAGAGGCAATTGACGAATGCCGCTCGCTTTGCCCATGGGCACTTCGAACAGGAACGGCGGCGCCAGTTTGAGCAGCGACTGGATCTCCGGCCAGCGCCAGATCAGGAAGGAGGTCTGCTGGTTGAGCGGTGTCTTCTGGTAGGCCGGAGCGAGGACGACGCCCTTCAGGCCGGCTCGGCGGAAGGCTGCCCGTTCCGCCTTGTTCTTCTGAAGCCGGCCATCGCCCGTGACCGTGAGCCATTCATCGCCCGTGCCGGCCAGATACGCGATCCACTCGAAGTCCGATGCGTGGCGTCCGCAGGGGAGATCACGGATGTGGTCGGCGCGCTGACCGAGATGCCTGAGATAGCCGCCGACCGTCTCGGCCAGCACCGGCGAGGTGCAGTTGTCGAAGAAGACCCGGACGCTCAAGCGGCCTGCCGCGCATCCATCTCGCGCCGGAACGCGAGGGCCCGCTTGACCGCCCGGACCGGAACATCCCAGGCCAGCGCCGCGGCCTCGGGCGAACCCTCCGCCGTCACGGCGTTGACGAGGGCCTCGACGGGAACGGACGTCTCGGCTTCGATCGGCTGTCCGAACGAGCGGGCGGGATCGATCACGACCGACCGTGACCGCCCAAGTGGCCACCAACGCGAGGGAATCCCTGCCTCATCGTAGTCGAGATGGACCAAGCTTCGCTCCAGGATCTCCTTGAAGGCGAACTGCTTCCTGAAGAGGTCGATGAGTTTCGCCTCCCCGTCCTCCTCGGCGACTTGGAGGAAGACGCTCCGCCCATCGGTGCGGAAGCGGGCCGTCGAGAGGGGCCGCTCATCCTGGACGATCGCGCGCGCCATCTCGATCGCCTGCCTGACCCGTTGAGGGCTGAGGCCGCGCTTGATGAAGGCGTCGGCGACGCGCACCTCCTGCAGATCGCGGAAGCCGAGCGCGAACCCCTCGTCACCGAGATCGACTTGCGGTGTCCAGAGCGACTCGTAGCGCCGGCCGGCCACCTCATGGCCCCTGAGCCATCGGGAGATCTTTGCCGGCGAGATCCGGAGCAGGCGGCCGGCTTCCGCGGGCGTGTAGAGCCCGATGCCGATCAGATTGTTTTCGGAGTGTCTCACGCCCTGCTCCACACCCGAAAAGGTTGTGCCGCACCCTCCTCCATCGTCAAGAGGGGCGTGGGCTGTCCTCGTCCCGTCCAGAACGTCTCCTCAGGAAGCGGACGAGGCTTCGAGATCGATGGGCGGCGTCATCCGCGATCCTACAACGAGAAGCGATCCACTTCCTCCAGCAGCCGCACGAAGGCGCGCGCGCCGTGATCGAGCGCCGCCGCGCCGGTCTCCGCCGTGCCGAGGCGGGCGTCGCCCAGGGCGCCGGACGGGTGCAGGTCTTCCGTCTTCCAGGCGAAGGCCGCCGGGCGGCCGGCGCGCAGCAGGGTGAAATCGCGTTCCATCGCCATCGTGCGGGGCTCGAACTGCGCGATCCGGTCCCGCCGCACGAGGTCGGGCCGCAGGGCCAGCATCAGCGCGGTCTCGATGCCGCCGGCATGGATGCCGTGGCGGATCTCGTCGGCGGGGAACAGGCCCTCCGGCAGGCCGAGGCGGCTCCACGAGGTCGTCACCGCCACCATGCCGAAACGGCCGCGCAACTCGCCCGCCACGAGGTCGATGAGCGCGCTGTTGCCGCCGTGGGAGGAGACGATCACGAGCTTCGCGCAGCCCGACCGGTGCAGGCTCGCGCCGATCTCGGTCCAGGCGGCGAGCGCGGTCGCGGCGGTCAGGGTCAGCGTGCCGGGAAAGGAATCGTGCTCGTCCGACTTGCCGACCGCCTGGACCGGCAGGAGCAGCACGTCGAGCGCCTCCGGCACGAGGCGGGCCACCCGCTCCAGATAGCCCTCCGCGATCAGGGTGTCGGTGCCGAGCGGCAGGTGCGGCCCGTGCTGCTCCACCGCGGCGACCGGAAGCACCGCGATCGCCCGGCCCATGTCGCGGGCGCGGATCTCCGCCGTCGTGAGGTCGAGCCAGGATCGCGCCGGCATGCTGTCATCTCCCTGATCGCGGGTTTGAGGGCTCGCGGATCCCGGACGCTTCCCGTCTCAACCGCTCGTTAGTCAAGATGCCCCAAGACTTGCGGGACCATCCCCGTGGCCAGCGCCGACCGTCCGTGAACACGCTTCCTCCGAACAGGCCTGCCGCGATGCCGCCCGATCCCGGGGCGGCGGATGAGGATGCGGCCGGGGCGATGCGGGCCGAGCTGGTCCGCCTGCGGGAGATGCTGGAGCAGAATTCGGACTGGATCTGGGAGGTGGATGCGCAGGGCTGCTACACCTACGCCTCGCGCCAATGCGTCGCCCTGCTCGGCCGCGAGCCGGAGGAGGTGGTCGGACGCACGCCCTTCGACTTCATGCCGCCGGACGAGGCGGAGCGGGTCGGACGGATCTTCGGCGCCATCGCCGCCGAGCGGCGGCCCTTCGCCCAGCTTCTCAACCGCAACCTCCGCAAGGACGGCAGCCTCGTCGTGCTGGAGACGAGCGGCGTGCCGCTGTTCGGCGCCGACGGCGCGTTCCGCGGCTACCGCGGCATCGACCGGGACGTGACCGAGCGGGAGGCGGCGAACGCGCGGCTCCGCCACATCGCCCGCCACGACGACCTCACGGGGCTGCCGAACCGGATGTATCTGCGCGAGCATCTCGCCGGACGGCTCGAGGCCGGGCAGCGGCCCGGCGTGCTCAGCCTCGACCTCGACGGTTTCAAGCCGGTCAACGACCGCCTCGGCCACGCCGCGGGCGACTCTGTCCTGAGGGAGATCGGCCGACGGCTCGCCGGGCTCGCCGCATCGCACGGCCTGTTCGCGGCACGACCCGGCGGCGACGAATTCATCCTGATCGTGCCGGAGGACGCGGACCTCTTACCGGAGGCCGTCCGCGCCGCCGTCGCCGAGCCCATCGCCGTCGAAGCCGGGATGGTTCGGGTGAGCGCCAGCCTCGGCGCCGCCTGGACGACGGCGTCGGGCGACGCGGTCGATGCTCTGCTCGCGCGGGCCGACCGCGCTCTCTACGAGGCCAAGACGGCCGCCAAGACGGCCGCCGAGACGACAGGGACGAAGGCCGCCGTCAGCGGCGGCGGCTGACGAGCAGGCCGAGCCCGAACGCCGTCGCGGCGACCAGGGCCAGGGTCGTACCCCGGTTCTCGTCCGCCCGGACGGCGAGGGCACGACCGCGCCGGCTCGCCTCGTCGCGGAAGTGGCGCCCGCGGGTACGGGCCTCGTCGTGGAGGTGGCGTCCGCGGCCCACGGCCTCGTCGCGGAGATGCCGGCCGCGGGAGACGGCCTCGTCGGCGAGGCGGTAACCGTCCTCGTAGATGTCCTCGGCCCGGTCGCGTGTCCGGCCATAGGCGGACTGCGCCACGCCGGCGACCTGCTCGTAGGCGCCCTCGACCTGGGGACGGGCACGACCCGCCACGGCGCCGAGCGCGGTCCGGCCGCGGCCCTTGAGGTTGCGCAGGCCGCCCTCGATCTGGTCCCTGTTCATGATGAAATTCCTTGAATCAAATTCGTCCGCCGAGCCCGCGCCGCGGCAGGGCTCGAAACGAGGAAGCCGCACCCGGTCGGGTGCGGCTCCGGCCGTCGGATTTCTGTTGGCAGATGCCTTCGGTGCGAACGGTTAGAGCTTGCTCTTCACCGCGTCCGCGGCGTTCTTCACGCCTTCCTTGGCCTCGCCGACGGTGCGCTGGGTCTTGCCCTCGACTTCCTGGGCCTTGCCCTCGGCCTTCAGCTTGTCGTTGCCCGTGACGTTGCCGACGCCCTGCTTGACGTTGCCGGCGATCTCGTTGGCGGCACCCTTGATCTTGTCGGTCGTGCTGCTCATCGCGTTTCTCCGCTCATTGTGTTCGCGCCGTCTCTCGGCGCTCTCGGCAAGCTGAACGGATCCCCGGGCGCTTGGTTCCACTCCTATGATGGGGTGTGCATCGCCGCACACGGACGTGAACGCCGGCAAAATGCATTCATTTCGCGGGCCCGTTCAAAAAATATCTGCGCAACGGCCAAATATTTTCCTGTCAGCGCTCGGGTCACGAGAGGCTACGTATGCGGTATCCAAAATTCCACTGCGGCTAAGCCGGGCAGCCGTCCCGGTCCGCCAAGAAAATGTGAGATCAGGGACCGCTCCATGGCCGTTCGAGCCGCCGATCCATTGCCCGGCGCAAGCACCTATTCCCCGTCACGCGCCGACACGCCCGTCGGCGGCCGCTGGGGACAGCTGATCCTCGGCGTGCTGTGCATGTCGATGATCGCCAACCTGCAGTACGGCTGGACGCTGTTCGTCAACCCGATCAACGACAAGTACCAGTGGGGCAAGCCGGCGATCCAGGTCGCCTTCACGATCTTCGTCCTCACCGAGACCTGGCTCGTTCCGATCGAGGGCTGGTTCGTCGACAAGTACGGCCCGAAGGTCGTCACGCTGTTCGGCGGCGCGCTCTGCGGCATCGGCTGGGCGATGAACTCGGTCGCCGACTCGCTGTGGTTCCTGTATCTGGCCGCCGCCATCAGCGGCATCGGCGCGGGCGCGGTCTACGGCACCTGCGTCGGCAACGCCCTCAAGTGGTTCCCGGATCGCCGCGGGCTGGCCGCCGGCCTCACCGCCGCCGGCTTCGGCGCGGGCTCGGCGCTCACCGTCATCCCGATCGCCGCGATGATCCGCGACAGCGGCTACGAGCAGACCTTCCTCGCCTTCGGCCTCGGCCAGGGGCTGGTGGTGATGGTCGCCGCCCTGCTGCTCTCGGCGCCGAGCGCCGCCTACAAGGACCGGATGCTGGTCGGCCGCACGTCCCCCAACGCCACGAGCCGCCGCCAGTACTCCTCCGCCCAGATGGTGCGGACGCCGATCTTCTGGCTGATGTACGCGATGTTCGTGATGATGGCCGCGGGCGGCCTGATGGCGACCGCCTCCCTCGCCCCCATCGCCAAGGACTTCCAAGTCGACACGATCCCCGTCTCGCTGATGGGCCTGACCCTGCCGGCGCTCACCTTCGCGCTCACCATCGACCGGGTGCTCAACGGCGTGACCCGGCCGGTCTTCGGCTGGATCTCCGACCGGATCGGGCGCGAGAACACGATGTTCTTCGCCTTCATGATCGAGGGCGCGGGCATCCTGGCGCTCGGCATGTTCGCCCACTCGCCGATGGCCTTCGTGCTGCTCACGGGCCTCGTGTTCTTCGCCTGGGGCGAGATCTACTCGCTGTTCCCCTCGACCTGCGCCGACACCTACGGCGACAAGAACGCCACCGCCAATGCCGGCCTGCTCTACACCGCCAAGGGAACGGCCTCGCTGATGCTGCCCGCCTTCCTGGCGATCCAGACCGCCACCGGTTCCTGGCAGAACGTGTTCTACCTCGCCTCCGGCATGGCCTTCGTCGCCGGGTTCCTCGCGCTCTTCGTCCTGAAGCCGATGCGCGCCCGCTTCGTCGCCCGCAACCAGTGAGGAGGGGAACCGTGACGCGCTGGATCGGCTTCGTCCACGACGGCAGGCACGGCTTCGGCCGCCTCGACGGCGAGCACATCGCCGTCTGCGAGGGCGACCTGTTCGGCGAGAACAGCCCGACGGGGCAGGTTCTGCCGCTCGCGGAGGTGAGCCTCGACCTGCCCTGCCGCCCTTCCAAGATGATCGCCCTGTGGAACAATTTCGGGGCGCTCATGGAGAAGCTGGAGCTGTCGCGGCCCGAGGCGCCGCTCTTCCTGATCAAGCCCGCCAACACCTACCGGCCCTCCGGCGCGGTCGTGGCGGTGCCGGAGGCGTCGGGCCGGGCGCTCTACGAGGGCGAACTCGGCATCGTGATCGGCCAGGTGCCCGGCCGGGCGGCCCGCGACCTGACCGAGGAGGAGGCCGCCCGCCACGTGTTCGGCTTCACCTGCGTGAACGACGTCACCTCCGCCGCGATCCTCAAGGCGGATGCGAGCTTCACGCAGTGGGCCCGCGCCAAGGGGCTCGACGGCTTCGGTCCGTTCGGGCCCGTCATCGCCACCGGGCTCGACCCGGAGGCGCTGACCGTGCGCACCCTGGTGAACGGGCGCGAGCGGCAGAGCTTTCCGATCAGCGACATGCTGATCCCGGTCCCCCGGCTCGTGGCGCAGCTCTCGCAGGGGCTGACGCTGGAGCCGGGCGACGTGATCGCCTGCGGTACCTCGGTGGGGTCGGGACCGATCCCCAAAGGCGCCACCGTCGAGGTGGTGATCGAGGGGATCGGAACGCTCAGCAATCGTTTCGAGTAGGCGGAACTCAAGCAAAAGTGGTCTCTGCGGGCGGACGAAATCGGCCGGATCGGCGTTCTTAGGAAACGGCGTTTCAGGGCTCGGCCGGCGGAGCGGAAACGGCAGCACGGGTGAGAGACATGAGCATCGCGATCGTCGGCGCCGGCGCCATCGGCGGATATCTCGGAGTCAGGCTGGCTGAGGCCGGCGAGGACGTGACCTTCATCGCCCGCTCGAACGCGGAGGCGATCCGGGCGAACGGCATGCGCCTGATTGAGGAGGACGGCACCGAGATCCACTCGAAAACCGTGAAGGCGACCCGCTCCACGCAGGAGGCGGGCGTGCACGAGGTCGTGCTCCTGACGGTCAAGGCGCACCAGGTCGGCCCGATCGCCGCGGACCTGAAGCACCTGATCGGCCCCGACACCGTCGTGGTCACGATGCAGAACGGCATCCCGTGGTGGTACTTCATGGGCGGCCACGGCGGCGAATATGCCGGCACGCGGCTGGAGAGCGCCGATCCCGGCGGGCTGATCGCCGACCATCTCGACCCGAAGCACGTCATCGGCTCGGTGGTCTATCCGGCGACCGTGCTCACCGATCCCGGCACCGTGAAGGTGATCGAGGGCAACCGCTTCGGTCTGGGCGAACTCGACGGCTCGAAGTCGGAGCGGGTGCTCGCCCTCTCCCAGCGGCTGGCCAAGGCGGGCTTCCGCGCGCCCGTCACCAGCGACATCCGCGCCGAGATCTGGCTCAAGCTGTGGGGCAACCTCAGCTTCAACCCGATCTCCGCGCTGACCCACGCGACGCTGGAGGACATCTGCCGCTTCCCCGACACCCGGGCGATCGCCGCCGAGATGATGCGCGAGGCCGAGATCATCGCCAACCGGCTCGGCGTCACCTTCCGCCTCGGCATCGACAAGCGCATCGCCGGCGCCGAGAAGGTCGGCCCGCACAAGACCTCGATGCTGCAGGACGTCGAGGCCGGCCGCCCGATCGAGCTGGAGGCGCTGGTCGGCTCGGTGATCGAGCTCGGCCGCCTCACCGGCACGCCGACCCCGCATATCGACACCGTCTTCGCCCTGATGCGGCTCCTGGCGCAGAGCCTGGAGCGCGCCCAAGGTCGCCTCGCGATCCAGGGAGCGTGACGATGCTGCTGCCCGAGACGTCCGCCCTTCCCCCCACCGACTCCAAGGAGGCCAGCGTGCCCGCGACGACTCTTCACGAGCTGATCCAGGCCGGCGCCGATGCGGCCACCGCCCTGTCGAGCCCCGGCGGCGTGCCGCTGACCTTCCAGGCCCTGCGCGCGCTGACCGACCGCACGGTCGCCGACCTCAACGCCCGCGGCGTCGGCCGCGGCGACCGGGTGGCGATCGTGCTGCCGAACGGCCCAGAGATGGCGTCGGCCTTCATCGCGGTGGCCGCCGGCACCACCTCGGCGCCGCTCAACCCGAGCTACAAGGCCGACGAGTTCGAGTTCTACATGAGCGACCTCGGCGCCAAGCTGCTGCTGGTCGCGGAGGGCTCCGATTCGCCTGCGATCGGCGTCGCGGAGAGGCTCGGCGTGTCGGTCGCCCGCCTGCGGCCGACGCCGGAGGAGGGCGCGGGCAGCTTCACGCTGCACTTCGCCGACGGCAGCGCCACCCCTGCCGAGACCGGCGGTCCGGCCAGCGCCGACGAGATCGCGCTGGTGCTGCACACCTCCGGCACGACCTCGCGGCCCAAGATCGTGCCGCTGACGCAGCGCAACGTCTGCGCCTCGGCGCGCAACATCCGCACCGCGCTCGCCTTCGGGCCCGAGGATCGCGGCCTCAACATCATGCCGCTGTTCCACATCCACGGCCTGATCGCCGGCATCCTCGCCCCGCTCTCCGCGGGCGGGCAGGTCTCCTGCACGCCGGGCTTCAACGCCCTGAAGTTCTTCGGCTGGATGGATGAGGTGAACCCCACTTGGTACACCGGCGTGCCGACCATGCATCAGGCGATCCTGGGCCGGGCCGCGCGCAACGCGGAGATCATCGCGCGCAATCCGCTGCGCTTCATCCGCTCCTCGTCCTCGTCGCTGCCGCCGCAGGTGATGAACGAGCTGGAGGAGACCTTCCGCGCGCCCGTGATCGAGGCCTACGGCATGACCGAGGCGGCGCACCAGATGGCGTCGAACCCGCTGCCGCCCAGGCCCCACTATGCCGGCTCGGTCGGCCTCGCGGCGGGTCCCGAGATCGCGGTGGTCGATCATGACGGCGAGCCGCTGCCCGCGGGCGAGACCGGCGAGATCGTCATCCGCGGCGACAACGTGATGAAGGGCTACGAGAACAACGACAAGGCCAATGCCGACGCCTTCACCAAGCAGGGCTGGTTCCGCACCGGCGACCAGGGCGTGCTGAGCCCCGAGGGCTACCTCTCGATCACCGGGCGCCTGAAGGAGATCATCAACCGCGGCGGCGAGAAGATTTCCCCGCGCGAGGTGGACGAGATCCTGATGGACCACCCGGCGGTGTCGCAATGCGTCACCTTCGCGGTGCCGCACGACAAGCTCGGCGAGGACGTCGCCGCCGCGATCGTGCTGCGCGAGGGCGCCGAGGCGATCGAGAAGGAGATCCGTGCCTTCGCCTCGGAGCGGCTCGCCGCCTTCAAGGTGCCGGCCAAGATTCTGATCCTCGACGAGATCCCCAAGGGGGCGACCGGCAAGCTCCAGCGCATCGGGCTGGCGCAGAAGCTTGGGCTGGTTTGAGGCGGGCGGTCCGGTCGCCGTCGCGGCGACGGGATCCGCTTCGCTGACGCTCGCCGCTAGTGTGGTTTGCTTTCGCTGCAACCGCGGCCCATAATATGGGTGAGGGCCCACAGGCGGCTACCTGTGGGCCCTCTTGTTGGACCTAGGTTAGAAGAACCCGAGCGTGATGGTCACAGACCATTCACCGCTCGGGTTTTTTGTGATCGTGATCCGCAGAAGCGGAATCATCAGCACATTGCTTACCCCCTTCCCGTCTGCCTACTCACGGACGGCGATCGGCTAAGTCGCCGTAAGCCCCGTAGCCGCAGGGTCGTCGTAACGGGAAGTTTGCATCCAACGCTCTCAATATGAGCGCCCTGGATGCAGGTGCAATCAAAACATTTATTGCAATTTGAATACTCGTCAGGGGTGTGCGGTGCGAGCGCTGCAGCTCGGCGGTCGAGCGGGCTCAGATAAGTCTCGACGGTGTCTTGTCAGCCATGCCGCCTATGATGACGCGGCAAAACACCGGACGTTCGACAGCAAAGAGGGCAGCGCACGAGGTGCCGCCCCCCATCCAGCCGAAGCGATCGAAATAAAGAATCAGTTCCGCGCGGCCATCATGTCGTGGGACAGCACGGTGAGCTTGCCGATCAGGCTCGCCACGTCGCCGTGGGCGCAGGACCATTGCGTGCCGATGGCGCTGCCGTCGTTCGAGACCGAGACCACGGCGACCGAGCGCAGCTTGCCCTCGCGGGCGAGCTTGAGCTGATCTTGAAGCACCTCGATGATCGAAGCGACGTTCTCGTCGGCGACCGCCTCGGTGGCGGCGGCGGGGAAGGGGACCACGGTGGCTTCGTTGAGGGCACGATCGAACTTGGACATTCAGGCAACTCGACGATGCTTGAGGGAGGTGCGGCCGAGAGGTCCGGCCTGGAGACGATCCACGAGGAAGGCGAGGCGATCGGGCAGGGCGCCGTCCGTGTCGACGGAGAGGCGCTTGCCGATTGCGGAGGCGACACCCTTGGTCACCCGGCTGACGATGGGCCGCTCAAGGCAGGCCGCCGTCTGCATTCGGTCCGTTCGGTTCGGGTCGGCGCTCGGATCAGCCATCGCTTCCTCGCTCTCGGACGTTTGCACGAGGCTGATCCTGCGCGCCGCATCACGTCATGAAAATGGCACCGGAGCGGTCACGCTTGCGCATTTCCCTGCCTGTGACGTGAAAGCGACAGTTCCGGCGGCCGGCCCGCGGCTCAGCGCGGATCCTTCCAGCCGGAGCGGACCGGCGCGGCGTTGCCGGTGCCGCCGGTGGTCATGGCGCGGGGCGCCTCGGTGCGGGCGGGCGCGGGCTC
Organism: Methylorubrum podarium; assembly: GCF_040270385.1. Taxonomy (NCBI): domain Bacteria; kingdom Pseudomonadati; phylum Pseudomonadota; class Alphaproteobacteria; order Hyphomicrobiales; family Methylobacteriaceae; genus Methylorubrum; species Methylorubrum podarium. Next base: position 48,959 of record NZ_JBELQE010000089.1, read on the forward strand.
GGCCATGGCGGCGCGGCGCGGGGCGCGAACCTGCCGACGCAGGGCGGCGCGGCGCTTGCGGGCGGAGCGGGGACGCGCGCCGCTGTTCGAGCCGATGACGCCGCCGGCCACCGCACCCACCACGGCGCCGACCGGTCCGGCCACGAGCGCGCCGGCCACGGCCCCCGCGCCGACGCCCATCGCGGTCCGGTTCTCGGCCTGCGCCGGTGCCGACAATCCCGCGAGCAACGCGAGGCCGGCGCAGGCGCCGAGGCAGGTCTTTCGCATCCGTTCGTCCCTTCGAAAAGCAGTTCGGGGACGCCCTTGGCCTTCGATCTTGACGAAAGGTTGACCTGCACAAGGCAGATTGACTTGACGGCACCTTGGCCGTGCAAGGAGAACCGGCTGTCAAAGCCGCGCTTGTTCTTGCACAACCGCGCGCTCAACCCGGGTTGCAGGCCGCGAGCGGCCGGCGCAACCGAAGCACCAGCGGAACGATGGCGAGCGCCGTGGCGGCGGCAGCGAGGAGGCCGATGCCGGTGCCGGCCCGGTCGCCCAGCGCGCCGTAGGCGATCGGCGCGAGGCCGCCCGAACCGATCACCGCGGTGTAGAACTGCGCGAAGGCCCGGCCGACATCGCCCCGCGGCGCGAGGTCCGGCACGGTCCCGTAGAGCACCGAGGAGGTGCCGTTGAGGACGAGGCCGAGGACGGGCAGCAGGACCAGGGTCGGCCCGAGCGGCAGGACGAGGAGCGCCGCGATCCCCGCGGCGGTGGCCGTCTCGGTCGCGACGACGCAGGGCACGACGCCCAGGCGCGCCCCGAGCCAGCCGCACACGGCCTTGCCGAAGGCGCCGCCGGAAAAGACCAGGGCCAGGGCGAGCCCCGTGGTCGTGCCGGTGCCGCCCTTCGCCTCCAGCAGGAAGGGCAGGAACAGCAGGGTGCCCATCCGCGTGGCGGTGTCGAGGGCGCCGACCGTCATCAGCAGGGCGAAGCCCCGGCCCTCGCCGCCGATCCGGCCGGCCCGCGTCGGCGGCGCGGCCAGCGAGCCCCGCGGCAGGACGAGGGCGAGCGCCAGCGCCACGGCGAGCCCCACCCCCGCCATCAGCCCGGCGACCGGCCGCCACGCCAGCACGCCGAGGAGCAGCGCCACGGTGACCGGGAACAGCGCCTTCCCGAGATCGCCGGCGAAGTTGTAGATCCCGAGCGGCCCGCGCGCGGCGCCGCCATAGGCCTGCGCGACGAGGAGCGAGGCGCGGGGATGCTGGATGCTCGCGCCGATCCCGGCCAGGACCAGTCCGGCGCAGAGCCCGGCCAGGCTGCCGCTCAGCGCCATCACGCAGAAGCCCGCGGCGGCGACCACGGTCGAGACGGCGAGGCTCGCGCGGATCGGCCATCGCGCCGCCAGCCGGTCGGCGGGCATCTGCAGCCCGCCCATGGTGGCGTAGTAGAGGCTGCGCAGGACGGCGAGGCCGGCATAGCCGAGGCCGAACTCCGCCTGCCAGACCGGCAGCAGCACGTAGAGCAGGTCGGTGTAGCCGTCGTGCAGGGCGTGGGCGAGGCAGGCCCCGCCGAGGCTGCGCCGTGGAGCATCGGGGCGCACGCCGTCGCCGCGCATCGATCCGTCGAGTCGAACGGCCTGGTTCACACGAAAAATCCTCGCCAAACGCTTGCGCCGGGAGCCTAGACCCGTGAGCTTTGCGGGATGAGTGCCGCTCGATGCACGGGTTTCGTGCGGTTTCCTCACGGATGGGAGGAGGAATGCGCCGGTTGCCGCCGCTCCACGCGCTGCAGGTGTTCGAGGTCGCGGCACGGGCCGGCAGCTACGCCCAGGCCGGCCTCGAACTCGGGCTGACGCACGGGGCGGTGAGCCGTCAGGTCGCCGCGCTGGAGACGTGGCTCGGCCAGCGCCTGTTCGTGCGGGTCGGGCGGCGGATGGTGGCGACCCCGGCGGCCCGCGTCTTCGCCGAGGAGATCAGCCTGTCGTTCGACCGGCTCACGGCGGCGGCGGAAGCCTGCGGCCGGCCCCAGGCGCCGCGGGTCCTGCGGGTCAGCGCGCCCTCGACCTTCGCGATGCGCTGGCTGATCCCGCGCCTCGAAGGCTTCCACGCGGCCCGTCCCGGCACGGACGTCCGGGTCACCACCACGACGACGCTGCAGGACGCATTGCGCGGCGGGTTCGATCTCGCGGTCCGGCGCGGCCCCGAGCCCTGGCCGCAGCACCGTGCGGTGCCCTTCCTGACCGAGACCGACACCCTGGTGGCAAGCCCCGCCCTGTTGCGCGACAGGCCGCTCGAAACCTTGCGCGACCTCGAAGGCCACGTCCTCCTCGGCACCGAGACCCGTCCGGGGGACTGGACCGACTGGCTGGCGGCAGCCGGCGTGACCTTGCCCGGCGGCGTCCGCCGCCGGGTGTTCGACCATTTCTTCGTGACGCTCCAGGCCGTGGAGGATGGCGCCGGCCTCGGCATCGGGCCGTTCCCGGTCCTCGACCGGATGGTCGCGGCAGACCGGCTCGTCGCGCCCTTTCCGGAGATCCGGGTCGAGCGGGCGGCCTATTTCGCCCTGACGCCGTTCGACGCCGACAAGTCGCCCGCCCTCACCGCCTTCATCGATTGGCTGGTAGCGGAGGGCGCGCGGCCGGTCCCGACGAGGCCCCTCACAATTCCCCGGTGAGGAACTGCGCCCGGCCGTGCCCGAACGACCAATCCTCGTCGGTGTTCTCCACCGTCGAGACCATCACGTCGGCCGGGGCGATGCCGCAGGCCGCCTGAAGCTTTTCGGTGAGCAGCCGGTAGAACAGCTCCTTCTTCTCGCGACCGCGTGGCCGGGTGATCATCTGCACCACCACCACGTCCCGCGTGCGGGGAATGTCGAGGCCGGTATCCTCCACGATCATCCGCGACGGCTTGTGCTCGGTCACGATCTGGTAGCGGTCGCCCGGCGGCACCTGGAAGGCTTCGAGCATCGCCTCGTGCGCGGCGTCGAGCAGAGCCTTCAGCTCCGCGTCGCTGCGGCCCTCGATCAGGTCGAAACGCATCAGGGGCATGAATCACTCTCCAGAACTCGCGGCGGGGATGCGCCCCTGGCGGTCGCCGGGCGCCCGCGGTTAAGTAGCCTCGCTTCCGGCCGCTTCCAACCGATCGGGATTTTTCGTATTATGCATTCAAACGAGGGCAGGGAGCGGGGCGCGGCACCCCTCATCGGCCCCCAAGGAGGAGGTGAGACATGTCCGATCTACGGTTGCGCCGCAGCGTTCTCTACATGCCGGGATCGAACCCGCGCGCCCTCGAGAAGGCGAAGACGCTGCCCGCCGATTCGCTGATCCTCGATCTGGAGGACGCCGTTGCGATGGAGCAGAAGGAGCTCGCCCGCGAGCAGGTCTGCGCGGCGGTGATGGGCGGCGGCTACGGCCATCGCGAACTCGTGATCCGGGTGAACGCACCGCAGACGCCCTGGGGCGACGGTGACCTGCGCGCGGCGATCCAGGCCAAGCCCGACGCGATCCTGATGCCCAAGGTGTCGTCGCCGGCGGTGCTGGAGAGCGTGGCCGACGCGCTGGAAGCGCTCGACGCGCCCGAATCGATCGCCGTCTGGGCGATGATCGAGACGCCGGCCGCGATCCTCAACATTCACGAGATCGCCAAGGCGCGCCGCGACCGCCGCAACCGGCTGACCGGCTTCGTGCTCGGCACCAACGATCTGGCGAAGGACACCTGGGCGCAGCTGGTGCCCGGACGCGTGCCGATGCTGCCCTGGATGATGTTCACCCTGGCCGCGGCCCGCGCCGAGGGGCTGATCATCCTCGACGGCGTGTGGAACGACATCGCCGATCCGGAAGGGTGCCGCGAGGAGTGCCGGCAGGCGCGCGACCTCGGCTTCGACGGCAAGACGCTGATCCACCCCAACCAGATCGAGCCCGCCAACACCTCGTTCGCCCCGACGGAGGAGGAGGTGCGCCGCGCCCGCCTCGTGATCGAGGCGTTCAACCTGCCGGAGAACGCCAAGCGTGCGGCGATCAAGGTCGAGGGCCGCATGTACGAGCGCCAGCACATCGACATGGCCCGCCGCGCCGTGGTCTGGTCCGAGACCATCGCCGCCCGCGACGCCGCCTCCGCGTCCTGAACGCGAAACGGCCGCGCCCGGGAGGGCGCGGCCGTGCCGTCATGAGAGGCCGTGACGGCGGAAGGGCTTACCAGCCGTAGCCGTACCCGTAGGCCGGGCCGCCCCAGGAGTAGCCGCCATAGGCGCGACGCGGGGCGTAGTAGCCGTCGTCGTAGTAGCCGACGCTGCGGTAGCCGTAAGCGGGACGGCCGTAGCCGTACCCATAGCCGTAGCCGGCGACCGGACGGGCATAGCCGTAATCGTAGCCGTAGCCGCCGTAACCGTAGCTGTTCGAGGCGGCCGCGCCGAGCAGCGCGCCGGCCGCGAGACCACCGACGACGCCGGCCGCGATCGCGCCGCCGCCGCCGCGGCCACGCCAGCGGGCTTCGGCATCGGTCGAGGACAGGGCGCCCACGCCGAGCACGGCCACGGCGGACAGAATCGCAAGCTTCTTCATCAAGTCTCTCCGAAAGAGGTGGATCGCCGATCCATTGGCACCCCAACGAGCACGTGCTGGATTCGGTTCACTCTCGATGTGCCGAAGCTCACGTTGCATCCTGTCGCATGAACGTTGGTGCAAGCGCCCGTTCATCCAATTGTCAGGATCGCGCGGCTGCACCATGCATGGGTTTGACTGCGGCTCAGCGCCGATCTGAACTTGGCCGTATCGCCGCCGTCGCGCTCAGCGCCGCCCGCCGACCTCGTCGAGATGTTGCAGAAGCATGGCGGGGTCGTCGTAGACCCTGACGGCCCCCGAACGCTCCAGCTCTTCCGTGCCGTATCCGCCGGACAGCAGGCCGACCCCGAGCCCGCGGCAGCGGCGGGCCGCCAGCATGTCCCAGATCGAGTCGCCGACGATCACCGCGTGCTCGATCGGCGCCTTCAGCCGTTCGGCGGCGGCGAGGAACAGGTCGGGATCGGGCTTGGCGTATTTCACGAGGTCGCGCGTCACCACCGGCACCTGATCGGGATCGACGCCGAGGGCGACGAGGTTGTGGCCCGCGGTCTCCATCCGCCCGCTGGTGGCGATGGCCCAGGGGATGCCGTTGTCGGTGAGCGTCGCGAGCAGCTCCTTGGCGCCCGGCAGCGGCACGACGCCCTTCGAGAGCCGGCCATAGGCTTCCGCGTGCAGCCGCCGCAGCCGGTCGATCCGCTCCGGATCGATGTCGAGCCCGGTCTCGCGCAGCAGCTGGTTGGTGAAGAGCCCGCCGCTCATCCCGATCTTGCGGTGGATGCGCCAGACCGAGAGCGGGATCCCCTCCGCGTCGAGCGCCTCCTTCCAGGCGAGCACGTGCTGGTAGACGCTGTCGACCAGCGTGCCGTCGAGGTCGAACAGGAAGACGGTTTCGATGCGCATGGGGGCTCCTGCGGTCTCCGTGATGGAAGGGGCTCGGCCGACGATGCGTTCCCGCGACGCGCCTCCGGCGCTTCATGCCGGTGCCGGGCCGGGATGCATTGCCCGCCTCATTCGGACGGTCACGACTGATCTTCTCCGTTCAAGGATCGTCGTGGTCGGAGTGGAAATCAGGTGGACGGCATGGCATCATTTGATGACATGCCGTGTGGTCCGGAAAAAGCTGTCTTCGTACTCGAAGCGCTCGATGTCGCGCTGTGGTGTCCCGTTCTCGCGGCGAAGTTCGCGGTTGCCCGTCTCGACGACCTGCGGGCGATCCTCGGCGAGGTATGCGCCGCGGATCCCGGCCTCGCCCGGTGCTGCCCGTTGAACCTGCTCGGCAGGCCCGAGGCGCTGACCACGGTGCGGTGATCGCGACGAGACGCCGGCATCCAGAGCCAAATCGGCGGACAGAGGCGTCCGGATTGGCCTAGCCCGCGCGCGGTGTGATACCGGCTGGGCGCGAAAAAATGCTGTTCACCCATCTCGCCGACGACCTCTTCCGCCCGCTGGCCTCGCCGAGCCGCGCCTTCAACGCGGCCCTGCTGCTGCACCTGCACGCGCGCGTGTTCGGCGACGCCGCCGAGCCCCTGCGCAAGAGCGAGCTTCTGGCGGCGATCGGCGATTTCTCCGTCGGCTGGAGCCAGGCCGAGATCGCCGACGACGAGGCCACCCCCGTCGATCCGATCGAGCGGCGCTCGGCGGTGTTCCGGCGGCTGATCGAGGCGGGGTGGCTGGTGGAGCGGCGCGAGCGCTACGTGCCGGTGGTCGATTTCGACCCCGACGCGCGGCTCCTGATCGAGGAACTCGCCCGGATCGAGCGCGGCGAGACCCGCTCCTACGGCGGCGCGGTGCTGGAGGTGCTGAGCGCGCTGGAGAGCGCCATCGCCAGCCCCGGCGACCGCTCGGAGGCCCTGCGCAACGCGGCGAAAGCCTCGCGCACCTTCCTCGGCCACCTGCGCGGGCTGGCCGGGGCGATGCGCAAGCTCGAAGAGCGAATCCTGCGCGAGCCCGATCTCAGCGCGGCCTTCCGGCTCTATTTCGAGGAATTCGTCGAGCGCCACCTCGTCTCCGACTACCGGACGCTGCACACCCGCTTCAATCCGTTCCGCTTCCGCTCGGGCATCGTGCGGGAAGCAGGCCGCGCCTTGCGCGATCCGCTGACGCTCAGGGCGCTGGCCGACGGCAACCTGCGCGAGGGCCGCGCCGCCGACCTCGCGGCGGCCGAGCGGATGGTGCGCACCGACCTCGTCGAGATCCTCTCGATCTTCGAGGGGCTCGACCCGCATCTCGACGCGGTATCCGAGGTGGTGACGCGGCTGGAGCGCCGCATCTCGGCGGCGTTGCGCTACCGCGACCCGCGCGATTCCGCCCGGATCGAGCGGGCGGCGGCGGCGCTGCGCGCGGTCGGCGCCGGCGAGGACGACCTCGCCGGCCTGCCCCTGCCGCAGATCTCGCTGCTGCGTCCGCCGATCGGCCCGCCGCAGCTCACCAACCCGCGCATGCCGCGCCGGATCATCGAGTACGAGCCGCTGCCGGAGATCGACGTCGATCCGGCGATCGAGGCGTTCATCGCCGCCAAGGACGAATTCCGCCGCCGCATCACCGTGACGCCGGAGCGCATCGTCGCCTATCTCGATGCCCGGCTCGCCCAGGTGACGGCTCTGCGCGGATCGGACATCGCGGTCGACGACGTCGACGCCTTCGTGGTGTTCCAGCGCCTGCGCGAGATCGACGTGCTGTTCGACGGCGTGCTGCGCAGCCGCTACCGTGTCGCCCGGATCGAGGGCCGCGTCTCGAACGGCTGGCTCGACTGCCCGGACTTCACGATCGAGCGCGTTCGGGCCCCCGCCGCCCGGCGCGGAGCCGGCAAAGCAGGCTGAACGGACAAGACGATGCTCGAACCTTTCCGCGCGATCCTCGACGGCGAGGAGCCGCCCCCGCCCGGCAGCTCGGCGCCGAGCGAGGAGGAACTGATCCGCGCGCTTCAGGTGATGCTGAAGAGCCAGTGCATCTACGCCGCGAGCACCGGCATCGGCCGCTCCTACGAACTCGCCCGGCACTACGCGCCGTTCTTCCGCGACTATTTCGCTTGCCTCGGCTACCGTTTCGAGGTCGCCCACCGCGACCAGATGGTGTTTCTAGGTCTGCCGCCGGACGGCGTGCGCCACGACGCGCAGGGGGAGCGGCTGCGCAAGGACGAGACCCTGGTGCTGCTGTCGCTCCGGCTGGCCTACGAGGAGGGCCTTCGCGATCACCGCGTCTCCACCGACGGCACGGTGGAATGCACCACCGACGACATCGCCGACGCGATCCGCTCCGCCGCCCGGACCGAGCCGCCGGACGAGGCGCGCCTGATCGAGATCCTGCGCCTGTTCGCCCGCAAGGGGGCGCTGCGTCTCGGCGAGCGCGACCGGGCCGAGCGGGTGACGCCGCTGATGGTGATGCCGGGCATCACCGTGCTCTCGCCGGATGCCTGGATGGATCAGGTCCGCGCTTGGGCCTCCGCCGGGGAGGGGAGGGGCGTCTGAGACCGAATGGCGATGAGCCCGGCTCATCGCCGTTCGCCCACGCGAATGCGTGGCGGCGGTCGTCCGCTGGGCGCGTTGATCCCGACCGAGGGCGGGATCAAGGCACGCCGATGTGGGGCGAAGCCTCTTCCTGGGCCCAGGGCGCGGTGGAAAAGGCCCGTTCGAGAAAGGCGATCAGCGCCGAGACCCGCGCCGGCCGCGGCAGGCCCGGCGGCATCACCAGGTTGAGGGCGATCGGCGGCGGCTGCCAGTCCGGCATCACCCGCTCCAGCCGGCCCGATTTCAGATCCTCCCAGATCGTGAAGTCCGGCTGCACCGCCAGCCCGAGCCCGGCGCGCAGCGCTGGCGCCAGGGCGTCGGCGTTGTTGGCCCGTAGCGGACCCTCGGGAACGATGGTGACCGTCTCGCCGGCGGCGTTGGTGAAGGGCCATCGGTCCGGCGTCGGCAGGTAGGCGTAGCCGAGGCAGGCGCGGCCGGTCAGATCCTCCGGATGCTGCGGCGGCCCGTGCCGTTCGAGATAGGCGGGCGTCGCCACGAGCGAGCGCCGCACGCCGCAGAGCCGCCGCACCCGGAGCGAGGAATCGGGCAGCGCGGCGATCCGCAGGCCGAGGTCGAACCCGCCGCCGACGAGATCGACCAGCGCGTCGGACAGGTGCAGATCGACCGAGACCTCGCGGTGCGCGGCGAGGAATTCCGGCAGGACCGGCGCGAGATGGGCGACGCCGAAGGACATCGGTGCCGCGAGCCGCACCCGGCCCCGCGGCACGCCGTTGGCGTCCAGCGCCCGCGCCTCCGCCGCCTCGCCCGCGGCGAGCAGCCCCGCCGCATCCTCCCGCGCCGAGCGCCCGGCTTCCGTCAGCGCCAGGCGGCGGGAGGTGCGGTGGAACAGGCGCGCCCCGAGCCGGGTCTCCAGCCGCGCCACCGCCTTCGAGACGGTCGCCTTCGACAGCCCGAGCTCCTCCGCCGCGCGGGCGAAGGAGAGGGCGTCGGCCACCACCGCGAACACGGCCCAGGCTTCGAAATCGGGGAGCTTTGCCATAGATCAAATCCGGAAACGATGCGTTTCAATCGTTTCCGTTTTCATCGGATGAGGCAAGGGCCAGATTGCGCTCACACCGATCGCGGCCCGGACCGGACGACGTCCCCGCGGCGATCCTTCGAGACAGGAGATCCGCACCATGAGCGCGCACGGCATCCACCACGTCACGGCCTTCGCGAGCGACACCGCCCGCACCATCGACTTCTACACCCGCGTGCTCGGCCTGCGGCTCGTGAAGAAGACGGTCAACTTCGACGATCCGGGCACCTACCACCTCTATTTCGGCGACGAGGCGGGCAATCCCGGCACGATCCTCACCTTCTTCCCGATCGCCCAGGCCGCCCCCGGCCGGGTCGGCATCGGGCAGGTATCGGAGACGGCCTTCCGCGTGCCGCGCTCGGCCATCGGCGACTGGACGCACCGCCTCGTCTCGCTGAACGTCGCCCACGAGGCGCCGGTGAGCGTCTTCGGCGAGACGGTGCTGCGCTTCCGCGATCCCGACGGGATGCCCCTTGCGCTCGTCGGCGTCGAGGGGGCGGAGGCCGAGCCGGCCTGGGCGGCCGAGGGGATCGCGCCGGAGACCGCGATCCGGGGCTTCCACGGCGTCACCCTGCTCCTGCGCGGGGCGGAGGCGACCGCGGCGATCCTCACCGATGCGCTCGGCTTCGAGGAGGCGGCCCGCGAGGGCAGCCAGATCCGGCTGAGCAGCGGGGCGGGCTTGGGCGGCTTCGTGACGCTCCGCGCGGTCGGCGACTTCCTGCCCGGCCGGCAGGGGGCGGGCTCGGTGCACCACATCGCCTTCCGCGCCGCCGACGACGCGGTGCAGGCGGCGATGACGGAGCGGCTGAGCGACCGGCACGGGCTCTCCGTCACCGAGCAGCGCGACCGGCAGTATTTCCGGTCGGTCTATTTCCGCGAGCCCGGCGGCGTCCTGTTCGAGATCGCCACCGACGCGCCCGGCTTCGCCATCGACGAGCCGGCGGCGGAACTCGGGACCGGGCTGAAGCTGCCGCCCTTCCTCGAGCCGCACCGCGACCGGATCGAGGCGGTGCTGCCGAAGGTCGCCTGACCCCGCCACGCCCCCGCGGCCGTCCGAATCCCCTCGGGCGGCCGCCCCCTTCTCAGACGGAATGGAGACAGCCATGACGAACGGCGTCACCTTCGACTTCGTCCACCGCTTCGAGCCCGGCACCGACGCGGGCGCGCCGCCGCTCCTGCTGCTGCACGGCACCGGCGGCGACGAGACCGACCTGCTTCCCCTCGGCCGCGCGCTCTCGCCCGGCTCCGCGCTGCTCTCGCCGCGCGGGCCGGTTCTGGAGAACGGCATGCCGCGCTTCTTCCGCCGGCTCGCGGAGGGCGTGTTCGACGAGGCGGATGTCCGTCGCCGGGCGGGCGACCTCGCCGCCTTCGTCGCGCAGGCGCGGGCCGCCTACGGTCTCGCCGCGCCGGTGGCGGTCGGCTTCTCGAACGGGGCCAACATCGCCGCCGCGACCCTGCTCCTGCACCCGCAGGCGCTGGCGGGGGCGGTGCTGCTGCGGGCGATGGTGCCGCTCGCCGAGATGCCGCGGGCGGACCTCGCCGGCCGCCCGGTGCTGCTGCTCTCGGGCGCCCTCGATCCGATCGTGCCCGCCGACAACGCCGAGCGGCTCGCAGCAAATCTCGGGCAGGCCGGCGCGGCGGTGACCCACACGGTCAACCCGGCCGGGCACGGCCTGTCGCAGGCCGATCTCGCCGCCGCGGGGGCTTGGCTCGCCAGGAATTTTGGTGGCTAAGCGCTTGTCGCGGAACGGCTGCTCCGGACCGGCGGCGGTCGGGCTTTTCGGCGAGAGAGGACGAGACGTGGCGGGGGTGAGCGCCCCCGTCACGCCGCCTGTCCCGATGCCTCCACCGGCTCGTGCAGATGCAGCAGCCAGGTCTCGCCCTCGACCGGCATGCCGAAGGCGGTGTGGGTCGCGGTCTCGACGCAGGCGAAGCCGTGGCGGGCATAGATCCGTCGGGCGCCTTCCAGAACCGTATGGGTCCACAGCGTGAGGCGGGCATAGCCCGTCTCGCGGGCGAAGCCGATGCAGGTCTCGACCAGTGCGTCGCCGATGCCGCGGCGGCAGGCGAAGGGCTCGACATAGAGGAGCCGCAGCCGCGCGACGCCGTCGCCTTCATCGGTGAGGAAGACGGAGCCCGCCATCACGCCGTCGATCTCCGCCACCCAGCACTGCTCGCGTCCCGGCTTGAAATCCCGAAGGAAATTGGTGGTGGCCTCGCCCTCGACGATCTCCAGGCCGCGGCCCCAGCCGTGGCTCTGGGCGTAGAGCATCGACTGGCGGGCCGCGATCAGGCCCATATCGCCGGTGCGGAACGGTCGGATCGCGAAGCGTGACGCCGTCTCGGGCTGCAGCAGCAGGCGCACCCGTGCCATCGCTTCGGCCAAATCACGCCGCTGGACCGCGTCGAATTCGCCGATGAGGCCAGCCACGGACGCGCGCTGCCGTCCATCCACCTCCTTGAAGGCGCTGCGTCCGGCTTTGGTCAGTCGAATCGGCCGGACGCGGGCATCCGCGCCGCGGGCGCGGGTGATCCAGCCTCGCTGCTCGAAGCGGGTGAGGATCCGGCTGACGAAGCCCGCATCCATGCCGAGCCTCGCCTGCACCGCCCGCGCGGTCACGGCCCCCTCCGCCGGGTCGTGCGTCGCGATCTCGAACAGCAGGCGCGCTTCCGGCAGCGTCAGGTCGCAGCCGAGGAATTGCTCGTCGAGTGCGCCGACGATCCCCGTGAAGAACCGGTTGAAGCGGCGGAATGCGGCGATTGTCTCTTCCATGGCGTCAACGTCGCCATGAAAGTTGACGGAGTCAACTAGTTTGATGGGCCGGGCGAGTCGGTGTCGCCACGGGACGGAAACCACCGCGAGAACGCGGCAAGTGAGTGTTAGTGTCTCTCACAAAACGCCCGCTGCGCCGTCGTGGTCGAAGGGAAACGACGGTGACCGGGAGTTTGGTGAGGCTTAAGCCCGACGGAATTCGTCGCATGCGCGCTCGACGGCTTCCGGGTACGTTGCTGCACGAACCTGTATTCTGAAGCGAGGAGGCTCGTCCTTGTCCGGCCCCCTCCTCAAGGTGACCGGTCCGTTAACGATGTCGTTCGATAACCGGGAACCTGCAAAGTCAGCCTAGTTTTACGCCATGCGCGCCTTTGCGCGCGCTCCGACGAGAGGGTAGCCTGAGGAGAGATCTCGACGAGAAGGCTGTCAGGTGCCGAGCCGGCAGATCAGGATCATGATCCAGTGCTAGCGATTTTATTGCTCGTGGTCGCCGGTGTACTGATCGGCCTCTTCTACCACTGGGGAATGCTTGCCGTCGCGAGTTTCGTTGTTGTCGTTGTGCGGGTCATCTATCAATTTCACAGCGGCCATTTCACTGTTGCCGACATGCTGATGATGGCCGCCTCCCTCTGCGCCCTGCAGGGAGGTTATATTTTCGGAGGCTACATCGCCTACAAGAAGAGTATCTGAACCGGCCTCACACCCAGATGATGCTGCCGCTCAGCCATGATGCCGTGCCCCACAGGACAATGGAAGCGACAACAAACAGGATCCCGTAAGTCAGGCGAGGACGGCGGGCGGACATCTCGACATTCAATGTTCTGGGCGGACGGAGGGAAGCTCTCGTCGTATGGCACGGATCGTTTTGCGTTTGTGTCAAAATCGATGGTCTTCGCCCGCGGCAAACTACGCATGTGACCGTGAAAAGACAGTAATCGAACGGCCTTCGTAAACTTGTCGTTGAGGAGGGGCCGAGGCAGTTGTTCGGCGCGTCAGACCCAGATCGGCAACGTGTCGGTTCTGGTCTCGGATTGCCGCCGTTTCGTCAAATCACGGGTCGGTGATTGCTGGCTCCCCGCCATCGGTCCGCACAGCGGGCGCCTCACCGGTGATTCCGGCAGCCTCGCGTCGTGCCGATCGAGGCGTGACCCGCCGCCTCGGGCGATCCCGCCCTTGCATGCGTCGGGCGCAGCGTCCATTGCGCTGTCACTCGTTCCACCTCGGGGAAAAGCGGCCGGGCCGGTGTATCGCCTCACCGACATCGCGATCTCGAACTGGTACCTCATCCGGCGCGAGCAGATCCGGATCCGGGGCGCGGCGGCGCTCGTCGGTCCGACCGGGGCGGGCAAATCGACGATCTTCGACGCGGTCGGCACCGTGCTCGCGGGCAACAACGCGAGCCGGCTGGCGCTGAACGCCTCCGCCTCGGGCCGCAGCGCCCGCACCGTGCGCGACTATTGCCTCGGCTGGATCAGCGACCCGGCCGAGGGCGGGCGCCCGACGCGGGAGGCCTGCGAGACCCTCATCGCCCTGGTCTTCGAGAACCCCGCGAGCGGGCGCGTGGTCACCGTGGGGCTGGCGCTCGCCGCCCGTTCCGAGGAGCCGAAGGAGGAGACGCTCTCGCGCTTCGTCGCGATCGGCCACCGCTTCGAGATCGCCGACTACGTCCGCGAGACGGAGGAGGGCAGCTTCGTCGCCCCCTGGGCCGAGGTCGCCGCGGATCTCCGCCGCCGGGCCGACAGCTTCGAGGAGTTCCGCACCTCCGGCGAGCGCTTCACCGCCGCCGTGCTGGCCACCCTGCGCGAGGGTGCGGCCACCCCCGATCCGCGCCAGTTCCTGCGCACCTTCTCCAACGCGGTGGCGTTCAAGCCGATCTTCGACACCAGCGCCTTCGTCCGCAGCTTCGTGCTGGAGGCCGAGCCGCTCGACGTTGCCCGCATCCGCCAGTCGATCGAGACGTGGCGGCGGCTCCTGGAGACGATCGAGGAGCTGGAGAAGCGCCTCGCCCACCTCTCGCGCATCTGCGAGCGCTACGAGGCCTGGGCGCGGGCGAGCCTCACCGCCGCGCTGGACGAGATGCGCGCCGCCGGCGCGGACCTGCGCCGCCGCATCCTCGACCACGCCGAGGCCCGGCGGCTCCTCGCGGAGACGTCGGAACGCCTGCGCATCGCCCGCGAGAGCGTGGCGACGAGCCAGGGCTTCGTGCGCGAGATCGATTCCGAGATCGCCGCCCGCAAGGCGCTGATCGTCGGCAGCGCGGCGGAGGCGCGGCTCGCCGCCTCGCATGCCGGCCTCGCCGTGGTTGCCCGCGACCGGCGCGACCTGACGAACCGCCTCGCGGCCATCGTCGGCCTCGTGCAGGAGGCCGGCCGCCTCAGCGCGATCGGCGGCCCCTTGCGCCGGATCGATCTTCAGGCGGCGCGCATCGTCGAGGCCTGCGCCCGCTCGGGGCTGCGCCGCGAGGCGCCGCCGGAGGACATTTTAAGGGTCGATGGGCCGCTCAAAGCTCTGCTGGACGGCCTCGCGAACATGCCCGACGTGGCCGGCGCCCTGGAGGAGGAGGCGGAAGACCTCGCCCTCAAGGCCCGCGAGCGCGAGAACGAGGTCCGCGGCCTCGACGCGCAGGTGAATGCCGGCCGCTCCTCCGCCGCGCGCCTGTCCTCCGACACGGAGGCGTTTCGCGAGGAACTGGGGCGGCTCGGGATCGAGGCGGCGCCGATCTGCGAGCTCGCCGAGATCGTCGATCCGAAATGGGGCCCGGCGCTCGAAGGGCTGCTGGGCCGTGCCCGCGAGGCCCTGGTGGTCGAGCCCGACCGGCTCGACCGCGCCTTCGCGCTCCTCGAAGCGCGAAAGAATCAGTTCTTCCGCTGCCTGCTGGTGAAGACCACCGACACGGCGCGGCGCGCGGCCCGGCGCTTCGACGACGGGCCGATGGGCCTGATCGAGACCGACAGCGACCACGCGGAAGCCTTCCTCGCCGCGAGGCTCGGCGGCTACGACCTCGCGCCCGACGACGCGGCGCTGCGCAGCATGAGCCGGGCGGTGGCGCCGAGCGGGCGCTCGACCGCGGGCATGGCCTATTCGGTGGTGCGCCCCGTGCCGCTGATGATGACCCGCGGCCAGCGCGGCCCGACCGCCGAGACCCGCCGCCGCCTCGACGAGGCGCGCGAGGAGGCGCGGATCCTGCGGGCCGAGGCCACGGTGATGCGCGAGGCCGCCCGCATCGCGAGCCTGCTGCGGGGCCGGCTCGCCGAGGCGCCGGTCGATCTTGAGGCCCTGCGCGCCGAGGCCGACGCCATCGAGGGCCGCCGCCGGAGCCTGGCCACCGAGCAGGAGACGGTCGCCCGCGCCGATGCCGGCGTGATCGAGGCGGAGCTGAAGGAGCTTCAGAAGGAGCGCTCCGCCTACCTCACCGAACTCGTTCAGGTGCTGGAGCCGAAGCGCGACGCCCTGCTCGCCGAGGAGGCGGGGCTGAAGGCTCGCGTGGGGCAGGGACGGGAGGCGACGCGGGCCGCGCTTCTGGCCTACCGCACCGCGCTCCGGCGCTGGACCACCGGCGACACGGTGCGCATCCGCCTCACCGGCACCGTGCCCGCCGACGTGCCGGGCACGGTGGCCGGCATCGCGCAGGCCCGGGCCGACCGGGCGGCGCTGGAGACCAAGGCGCTGGCCGCCCTCGCTTCGCAGGCCCGCGCCTCCGCCCGCGAGGCCGCCGACAGCGTGCGCAACCAGGGCCGCGCCGCCGAGCGCGACCTCGCCGAGTACTGCGCCGCGTGGCGCGTCGAGAACCCGCTGGGCTCGGGCGAGCAGCCGGCCTCCTTCGGCTACGCCTGGGCGGTGCGCGAGCGCGACGAGGTGGCCGGGCACGAGCTGCGCCGCTACCGCGACCAGTCGCTGCGCGCCGAGGCCGAGATGCGCCGCCTGATGACCGAGGATCTGCTGACCCGGCTCGCCGACAAGTTCGAGCGGATGCGCGCCCGGCTCGACGCCCTCAACGAGCGCCTCGCCTCGCAGACCTTCACGGGTCAGACCTACGCCTTCGAGGCGGAGGTGGACCGGCGCTACGCCGCCGTCCACGCGCTGGCCACCGAGGTCGCCCGCTCCCCCGACGCGGCGCAGGCGGTGCTGCCGAGCCCGGAGGACGGCGCCGACAAGAGCCCGCTCGCGGCCGCGCTCGCCGAGATCACCGCGCTGATCGAGGGCGAGGAGAGCGCGGCGCGGCTCGCCGACTACCGCAACTACTTCGTCTACGAGATCGGCATGCGCGACCGGGCGGGCAACCGCACCACCCTGTCGAGCCGGGCCCTGCGCGGTTCGGGCGGCGAGGCGCAGGCGCCGTTCTACGTGGCGATCGCCGCCTCCATGGCCTCGGCCTACTATCCCGGCGACCGTCCCGGCGACGAGACGCCGGGCCTCGGGCTCTGCCTGCTGGACGAAGCCTTCTCCAAGCTCGACGTGCGCAACAGCCAGTCGCTGGTCGACCTCTTCCGCGCCTGGGGCCTGCAGCTCCTGATCGCCGCGCCGGAGGACAAGCGCACGACCCTGACCGAGGTGATGGACACCGTCGTCACCGTCTACAAGAGCCCCGATCTCGCCTCGGTCCGAATCGAGGCGGAGCACCCGCTCGAGACCGCCAAGCGGGCGCTCGCCGAAATCAACCCGGAGCGGCGCGGGATCGAGGCGTTTCGCCTCACGGATGCGGCCGAATAGCGGTGATCCGGCCGGGCATTAGCTTGGCCGCAGAAGAGCGGCCCGTTCACCGAACTTTATCCTCTCCGGGCATTGACGGCGCCGACCCTCACGCGTAGAAGCGCGCCACTCCGGTGGATCGAGAGTCGCTTTCGGGTCGAAGCCAGGGGCTTCGGCGACCGTCGTCAGACCGATACCGGCATCACACCCTGACGTACTCGTCAGATCAGCGGGTAAGAACGCGTCGTCTCCGGCGTGATCCTCTGCCTCACCATCGCCAAAGGCCCTGATCGGCCTCTGGCGCTATTCGTTTTGCCGCAGGTTCGCCTGCGGACCGACCGCTCCGCAAGGGGCTTCGACAGGTTTCAGGCGGTGGCCGCCCCGCGCGGCCGGATGAAGAGGGCACAGGATGCCGACGATCAACCAGCTGATCGCCCAGCCGCGCAAGGCGCAGAAGGCGCGCAACAAGGTGCCGGCGCTCAACGCCTGCCCGCAGAAGCGCGGCGTCTGCACGCGCGTCTACACCACGACCCCGAAGAAGCCGAACTCAGCTCTGCGTAAGGTCGCCAAGGTGCGCCTGACCAACGGCTTCGAGGTGATCGGCTACATCCCCGGCGAGGGCCACAACCTTCAGGAGCACTCCGTGGTCATGATCCGCGGCGGCCGCGTGAAGGACCTTCCGGGCGTGCGCTACCACATCCTGCGCGGCGTGCTCGACACGCAGGGCGTCAAGAACCGCAAGCAGCGTCGCTCGAAGTACGGCGCCAAGCGTCCGAAGTAAGACCCGCGTCCGAAGTCATTTTCTTCGGACGGCCATTTCCACGGCCTCACAAGGATGTCGCCGGCTCTTCGCTCAAGGCGGCCTGCGTGAGGTGCTTAAAGCCAATTTTTCGAGAGTCTGAACCAT
The DNA here is from genome assembly GCF_040270385.1 of Methylorubrum podarium. NCBI lineage: Bacteria > Pseudomonadati > Pseudomonadota > Alphaproteobacteria > Hyphomicrobiales > Methylobacteriaceae > Methylorubrum > Methylorubrum podarium. The sequence continues at coordinate 66,410 of NZ_JBELQE010000089.1, forward strand.
GTCCCGTCGTCACTCTGCCGAGAAGCGCGAGATCATCCCGGACGCCAAGTACGGCGACATTGTCCTCACCAAGTTCATGAACTCCATCATGTACGAGGGCAAGAAGTCGACCGCCGAGCGGATCGTCTACGGCGCCTTCGACCTCGTCGAGAGCCGCGCCCGCGCCAACCCGATCGAGGTCTTCCGCGCCGCGCTCGACAACGTCGCCCCGGCGATCGAGGTCCGCTCCCGCCGCGTCGGCGGCGCGACCTACCAGGTCCCCGTCGAGGTCCGCACCGAGCGCCGCCAGGCTCTCGCGATCCGCTGGCTGATCCAGGCCGCCCGCGGCCGCAACGACCGCACCATGGTCGAGCGCCTCTCCGCCGAGCTGCTCGATGCCGCCAACAACCGCGGCAACGCCGTCAAGAAGCGCGAAGACACTCACCGGATGGCCGAGGCCAACCGCGCCTTCTCGCACTACCGCTGGTAATTCGTCCGTAGAGCGCGGCCACCGGGCCGCGCTCCGAGCCCGCTTTCTCCCGGAGAGACCCCGATGCCCCGCACGCACGCGATCGAGGACTACCGCAACTTCGGCATCATGGCCCACATCGATGCCGGCAAGACCACGACGACCGAGCGGATCCTGTACTACACCGGCAAGTCCCATAAGATCGGCGAGGTCCATGAGGGCGCCGCCACGATGGACTGGATGGAGCAGGAGCAGGAGCGTGGCATCACGATCACCTCGGCTGCGACCACCTGCTTCTGGCGCGACAAGCGCCTGAACATCATCGACACCCCCGGCCACGTCGACTTCACCATCGAGGTGGAGCGCTCGCTCCGCGTGCTCGACGGCGCCGTCTGCGTGCTCGACGGCAACCAGGGCGTCGAGCCCCAGACCGAGACCGTGTGGCGTCAGGCCGACAAGTACGACGTGCCGCGCGTCGTGTTCGTCAACAAGATGGACAAGATCGGCGCCGACTTCTTCAAGTGCGTCGCCGACATCATCGGCCGCGTCGCCGGCAAGCCGGTCTGCCTGCAGCTGCCGATCGGCGCCGAGTCGAACTTCAAGGGCGTGATCGACCTCATCAAGATGAAGGCGATCGTCTGGTCGGGCGAGGCGCTGGGCGCCAACTTCTCCGAGGAGGAGATCCCGGCCGAGCTCAAGGATCAGGCGGTCGAGTACCGCACCAAGCTGGTCGAGGCCTGCGTCGAGCTCGATGACGACGCCATGACCGCCTATCTCGACGGCGTGGAGCCGGACGAGGATGGCCTGCGCCGCCTCGTGCGTCGCGCGGTGCAGCTGCGCGCCTTCCACCCGGTGCTCTGCGGCTCGGCCTTCAAGAACAAGGGCGTGCAGCCCCTCCTCGACGCGGTCGTGGACTACCTGCCGTCCCCGATCGATCGCGGCGCGGTCGACGGCCTCGACTTCAAGACCGAGGAGCCGGTCAAGCGCGAGCCGTCGGACGAAGATCCCTTCTCCATGCTCGCCTTCAAGATCATGGACGACCCCCACGTCGGCACGATCACCTTCTGCCGCGTCTACTCGGGCAAGGTCGAGTCGGGCACCAGCGTGCTGAACTCCTCGCGCGACAAGAAGGAGCGCGTCGGCCGCATGCTGCTGATGCACGCCAACAACCGCGAGGACATCAAGGAGGCCTATGCCGGCGACATCGTCGCCCTGGCCGGCCTCAAGGATACCCGCACCGGCGACACCCTGTGCGACCAGAACAAGGCCGTCATCCTCGAGAAGATGGAGTTCCCCGAGCCCGTCATCGAGATCGCCGTCGAGCCGAAGTCGAAGGCCGACCAGGAGAAGCTCGGCATCGCGCTCTCGAAGCTCGCCGCCGAGGACCCGTCCTTCCGCGTCTCCACGGACCAGGAGTCGGGCCAGACCATCCTCAAGGGGATGGGCGAGCTCCACCTCGACATCAAGGTCGATATCCTGCGCCGCACCTACAAGGTCGATGCCAATATCGGCCAGCCGCAGGTCGCCTACCGTGAGAAGCTGACCCGCCGTCAGGAGATCGACTACACCCACAAGAAGCAGACCGGCGGTACCGGTCAGTTCGCCCGGGTGAAGTTCGTGGTCGAGCCGAACGAGCCGGGCGCCGGCTTCTCGTTCGAGTCGAAGATCGTCGGCGGCGCGGTGCCGAAGGAGTACATCCCCGGCGTCGAGAAGGGCCTCAACTCGGTCCTCGGCGCGGGCGTGCTCGCCGGCTTCCCCGTGGTCGACGTGAAGGTGGAGCTGATCGACGGCGCCTACCACGACGTCGACTCCTCGGCGCTCGCCTTCGAGATCGCCTCCCGCGCCGCCTTCCGCGAGGCGCTGCAGAAGGGCGGCTCGGTCCTGCTCGAGCCGGTGATGAAGGTCGAGGTCGTGAGCCCGGAAGAGTATACCGGCTCGGTGATCGGCGATCTCAACTCCCGCCGCGGCCAGATCCAGGGCCAGGACATGCGGGGCAACGCCAACGTCATCAACGCGATGGTGCCGCTGGCCAACATGTTCGGCTACGTGAACCAGCTGCGCTCCTTCAGCCAAGGCCGCGCCAACTTCACGATGCAGTTCGACCATTACGAGGAAGTGCCGCGCGGCGAGGCCGACAAGGTCATCGCCAAGTACGCGTAAAGCTTCTTCGACCCACGACACTGACGATTAGGAGGCCCAGATGGGTAAGGAAAAGTTCTCCCGTACCAAGCCGCACTGCAACATCGGCACGATCGGGCACGTCGATCACGGCAAGACGTCGCTGACGGCGGCGATCACCAAGG
>NZ_JBELQE010000090.1:0-71063 GCF_040270385.1 Methylorubrum podarium
CGGAGCGGGCGGGTGAGGGGCCGGCTCAGGTCTCTCCGGAAGCGGCGCTCCCCTCACCCGACCCCCTTCGGGGGCCACCCTCTCCCGCAGAGGGGAGAGGGCTTGCCGTGGAAGCGGCAGAGGCAGGGACGCCCAAGTTTTTCACCGCCCTGCGCAGGCTCTCGGCGCGGCGGCGCCTATATTGGCTTCAGCAAGGGACAGGCCCGGCTGAGGCCGCATCGCACGAGGATCGAACCATGGCACGCATCACCCTCCGGCAGCTCCTCGACCACGCCGCCGAGTACGGCTACGGCGTGCCCGCGTTCAACCTGAACAACATGGAGCAAGGGCTCGCCATCATGGCGGCGGCCGATGCCACCGACTCGCCGGTGATCCTGCAGGCGAGCCGCGGCGCGCGCGCCTACGCCAACGACGTGGTGCTGGCCAAGCTCATCGACGGCCTCGTCGAGATCTACCCGCACATCCCCGTCTGCATGCACCTCGACCACGGCAACAACGAAGCCACCTGCGCCACCGCGATCCAGTACGGCTTCACCTCGGTGATGATGGACGGCTCGCTGAAGGCCGACGGCAAGACCCCGGCCGACTACAACTACAATGTCGAGATCACCCGCAACGTCACCAAGATGGCCCACTGGGCCGGCGTCTCGGTCGAGGGCGAGCTCGGCGTGCTGGGCTCGCTGGAGAGCGGCCAGGGCGAGGCCGAGGACGGCCACGGCGCCGAGGGCACGCTGTCCCACGACCAGCTCCTGACCGATCCGGACGAGGCGGTGAAGTTCGTGGCCGCCACCAAGGTTGACGCGCTGGCGGTGGCCATGGGCACCAGCCACGGCGCCTACAAGTTCACCCGTAAGCCGGACGGCGACGTGCTCGCCATGGGCGTGATCGAGGAGATCCACCGCCGCCTGCCGACGACCCACCTCGTCATGCACGGCTCCTCCTCGGTGCCGCAGGACCTGCAGGACATCATCAACCAGTACGGCGGCCAGATGAAGCCGACCTGGGGCGTGCCGGTCGAGGAGATCCAGCGCGGCATCAAGCACGGCGTGCGCAAGATCAACATCGACACCGACAACCGCATGGCGATGACCGGCCAGATCCGGAAGGTGCTGACGGAGAACCCGTCCGAGTTCGATCCGCGCAAGTACCTGAAGCCCGCCATGGAGGCGATGACGAAGCTCTGCAAGCAGCGCTTCGAGGAGTTCAACACCGCGGGCCAGGGCTCGAAGATCCGCCCGATCTCGGTGGCCGAGATGGCCAAGCGCTACGCCAGCGGCTCCCTCGACCCGAAGATCGACGCCTGATCCCGCCATGGCCGAGAAAGACTCGGCGGCGCCGCGGCCCCGCCTCGCCCTCCTCACCCCCTACGGAATCGGCGCATCCGAGGCCGAGGCGACCGCCGCTTCGCTCGACGCGGCCTGCGCGGCGGGCGACGTGGCGGCGGTGATCCTGAGGCTGGCGGCGTCCGACGAGCGCAGCCTCGTCGCCCTCGTCAAGCGGCTGGCGCCGCCGGCGCAGGAGCGCGGGGCGGCGGTGATCGTCGCCGTGCCGGGCTTTGCCGGCGATCTCGTTTCCGTCGCGGCTCGCGGCGGGGCGGACGGGGTGCATCTCGACCGGGCCGACGAGGAGACCCTGCGCGAGCTGCGCGGGCGCCTGCGCGACGGCCGCATCCTCGGGACCGGCGGCGTGCTCGGCTCGCGGGACGCGGCGATGGTCGCGGGCGAGACCGGCGTCGATTACCTGATGTTCGGCGGCCTCTTCCCCGACGGCGCCGCCCCCGACGCGGAGGAGGTGCGCGAGCGCGCGACGTGGTGGGCGGAGATCTTCGAGACGCCCTGCATCGCGGTCGCGACCTCCGGGGCGGACGTGGCGGCGCTCGCGGCGACGGGCGCCGAGTTCGTCGGGCTGGAAAGCGGCCTGTGGCGCGACGACCCGGAGGGCGTGCGGGCCGCGCAGGCGCAGCTCGACGGGGCGCGATGATTCTGTTCGGTAAGCGGACCGTGGCGGTGGCCCCCGAAACCCTTCCTCTACCCAAATCGGGCTTGCCCGACTTGGGCAGGTCCTTGCAGAACTTGGGCAAGCCCGAGATCTGTCGGGGGGAGGGAAGGGTGCGTGGGCGAATGGGGATAGCCACGCTTCGATCCGGCGCCTTTTCCCTCGCGATGATCGGCGCCTGTGCCGTCCTCGCGCTCGGCGTCGGCAGCGGGCAGGCTGCTCCGAAACAGCCGGCGACGAAGGAGCCCGCGGCGCAGACGCCGGCCAAGCCCAATCAGTTGAATCTGACGCGCGAGCTGCCCTCGCCCTACTCGCCCAATGCCGAGGGCGCGAAGCCGGCGAGCCCGAACCCCAATGCAGACGCGGCCTACGGCGCCTATCAGCGCGGGCGCTACGTCACCGCCTTCCGCGAGGCGACCAAGCGCATCGAGGCGAACCCGAAGGACGCCGCGGCGATGACGCTGCTCGGCGAACTCTACAACCAGGGTCTCGGGGTGAAGCAGGACCCGAAGCGCGCCCACGAGTGGTACCGGCTCGCCGCCGCGCAGAACGACGCCAACGCCATGGCCTCCCTCGGCCTGATGGCGATGGACGGGCGCGGGCAGCCCAAGGACGAGAAGGCCGCCCGCTCCTGGCTCGAACAGGCGGCGCGCAAGGGGCAGCCCAGTGCCTGCTACAATCTCGCCCTGATCCAGCTCGCCAGCGACAAGCCGGCGGATCTGGCCGCGGCCGTAGCGAATTTCCGGGCGGCGGCCGAGGCCGAGGTTCCCGCCGCGCAATACGCCCTCGGCGTGCTCTACCTCCAGGGCAAGGGCGTCGCCAAGGACACGACCCAGGCCGCGCAATGGTTCCGCCGCGCCGCCGACAACGGCGATCTCGGGGCCGAGGTCGAGTTCGCGATCCGGCTGTTCAACGGCGACGGCGTCGCCAAGGACGAGGCCCGGGCCGCCCGCTACTTCCTGCACGCGGCCCAGCGCGGCAACGCCATCGCCCAGAACCGGATCGCCAAGCTCTACGTCGCCGGTCGCGGCGTGCCGAAGAACCTCGTCGAGGCCGCGGCCTGGAACCTCGCCGCGGCGTCGCAGGGCCGCTCCGATGCCGGCCTCGATCAGGCGACCGCCGGACTCAACCCGGACGAGCGCAAGCGCGCCGAGGCCCTGGCGGCGGATCGGGCGAACCTCTCGCAATAAAGCATCGTCCCGAAAGGTGGCTGCCGGCTTTCGGAAAAAAGACGATGCAAGATTAAAGACCTAGAGCATCGTCCTGGATCCGATATCCAGGACGATGCTCTAGCGCTGAGCGGCCGGCGCATCCGGCGGCGTCCGCGCGAGGATGGGCGCGAGGATGTGACTTTCGCGCGTGCGGGCCCTCCCTTACAACCGCGCGACAGGAGCCCGAATGACGTCCAGCCTTCTTCGCCGCAAGCCCTTGCACTTGGAGCCCGGCGAAGAGCGGCGGCTCGCCCGCACGCTGAGCTGGCCCCATCTCGTGGCGCTCGGTGTCGGCGCGATCGTCGGGACCGGCATCCTCACGCTCATCGGCGTCGGGGCGGCCAAGGCCGGGCCGGCGGTGATCCTGTCGTTCGCCATCGCCGGGGCGATCTGCGCCTGCGCCGCGCTCGCCTATGCCGAGATGGCGACGATGATCCCGGTCTCGGGCAGCGCCTACACCTACAGCTACGTCGTGCTCGGCGAGTTGCTGGCCTGGATCATCGGCTGGAGCCTGATCCTCGAATACTCCCTCGTCGTGAGCGCGGTGGCCGTCGGCTGGTCCGGCTACGCCGCGCCCCTGCTGGAGGGCCTTTTCGGAGTTCCCAGAGCGCTGATGCAGGCGCCGGATGCCGGCGGCATCGTCAACCTCCCCGCGATCGGCATCATCGTCCTCGTCGCCGTGCTGCTCCTGCGCGGCACGCGGGAGAGCGCCACGGTCAACGCCGCCCTGGTTCTGGTGAAGATCGCCGCGCTCGTCGTCTTCGTCGCCCTCGCACTGCCGGCCTTCGATGCCGCCCATCTCGAACCGTTCGATCCCTACGGCTTCTCCAAGAGCGTGGGGGCCGACGGGGTCGAGCGCGGCATCATGGCCGCGGCCGCGATCATCTTCTTCGCCTTCTACGGCTTCGACGCCATCGCCACCGCCGCGGAGGAGACGCGCAATCCGGGGCGCGACCTGACGATCGGCATCGTCGGATCGATGGCGGCCTGCGTCCTGATCTACGTCGCCGTCGCGGTCGCCGCGGTGGGCGCCGTGTCCTACACCCGGTTCGCCGACAGCCCGGACCCGCTGGCGCTGATCCTGCGCGAACTCGGCCGGCCGCTCGCGGCGCAGTATCTCGCCGCCTCGGCCGTGATCGCGCTGCCGACCGTCATCCTCGCCTTCTTCTACGGGCAGAGCCGCATCTTCTTCACCATGGCCCGTGACGGGATGCTGCCGCAGAGCCTCGCCAGCGTCTCGTCCGCCGGCACGCCGGTGCGGATCACCCTCTTCACCGCGGCCGTCGTGATCGTGCTGGCCGGGCTCGTCCCGCTGGGGGAACTCGCGGCGCTCGCCAATGCCGGGACGCTCGCGGCGTTCATCGCGGTCGCGGCGTGCATGCTGGTCATGCGCGTGCGCACGCCCGAGGCCCCCCGCACCTTCCGCGCGCCGGCCCCCTGGCTCGTCGGCCCGGCCGCGATTGTCGGGTGCGGGTATCTGTTCTTCAGCCTGCCCGCGACGACCCAGCTCTGGTTCGTCGTCTGGAACGTCCTCGGACTGGTGATCTACGCCCTCTACGGCCGCCGGAACGCGGTCGTCGCGGGCTGATCGTCGGCGAGGTCGCGCAGCACGGCCGGCATCATCTCGGGCAGATCCTCGGCGATCAGCCCCGGCCCGAACCGCAGCCCCGCATCGCCGTGGAGCCAGACGGCGGCACAGGCCGCCTCGAACGGCTCCATCCCCTGCGCCAGCAGCCCGGCGACGAGGCCGCCGAGCACGTCGCCGGAGCCGGCGGTGCCGAGATGCGGCGTGCCGTGATCGTTGATCGCCGCGCGCCCGTCGGGCGCCGCGATCACCGTGTCGGCCCCCTTGAGCACCACCACCGCCCCGGCGATCTCCGCCGCCCGCGCCGTCCGCTCGGTCTTGGTCAGCCCCTCGGCCACCGCCTCCGTGCCGGAGAACAGCCGCGCGAACTCGCCCTCGTGCGGCGTGAGCACCGCCCGCGCCTCGCCGTCGCGGATGTGGCGGGCCAGCGTGCGCACCTCGCTGCGGAAGCTCGTGAGCGCGTCGGCGTCGAGCACCAGGGCGCGGCCGGCATTCGCCGCCACCGCGACGAGGTCGCAGGTGGCCGGGCCGGTGCCGAGGCCGGGGCCGAGGAGCAGCGCGTTCAGCCGCTCGTCGGCCAGCATGTCGTCGAGGTCGTCGGCATCCTCGCAGGCCCGCAGCATGATCGCGGTGAGGTGGGCGGCGTTCTCCGCCAGCGCCGAGGCGGGCGAGGCCACGGTGACGAGGCCCGCGCCGACCCGCAGTGCCCCGCGGGCGGCGAGCCGGGCCGCGCCGGTGCGGTGGGCCGGGCCCGACAGCACCAGGGCGTGGCCGCGGGTGTATTTGTGGCTGCCGGCGGTGAGACGCGGCAGCGTCCATAGGTCGGGGGCGTTGCGATACAGCGCGCGGGCCTCCCCGGCGATGCCGGCGGCGAGGGCGACCTCGCCCGTGCCGATCTCGGCGACGTGCAGGGCGCCGCAATGGCTGCGGCCGGGCTGGAGCAGGTGGCCGGGCTTGAGCGCGACGAAGGTCACCGTCTCGGTCGCCATGACGGCGAGCCCGCGCGCGGCGCCGCTGTCGCCGTCGATGCCGCTCGGCACGTCCACGGCCAGCACGGGAACAACCGAGCGGTTCACGGCCTCCACCAGGGCGCGGGCCACGCCATCGAGATCGCGGCTGAGGCCGGCACCGAAGAGAGCGTCGATCACGAGGTCGGCCGCCGGGATCTCGGCCTCCGCCGCGCCGACCAGACCGGTCCAGGCGCCGGCCGCGAGTGCCGCGTCGCCCTTGAGCGCGGCGCGGTCGCCGAGCAGGCGCAGATCGATCCGGTAGCCGGCTTCTCCCAGCAGGCGGGCGGCGACGAAGCCGTCGCCGCCGTTGTTGCCGGGGCCGCACAGGACGAGGATCCGCCCGCCCTCCGGCACCAGGGCGCGGGCGCGCGCCGCGACGGCGGCGCCCGCCGCCTCCATCAGGGTCAGTCCCGAGATCCCGCCCGCGATCGCGGCGGCATCGACCCGCCGCATCGCCTCAACGGTGAGCAGCCGATCCGCGATCCTCGGGTTTTTTACCGGTTCATGCATGCAACTGGCTCACGGTCTGCCCGAAAATTCATCCGTTTCGGCGCGAATGCCTACATATTCCGCTTGGTTTGCACATTCCGTGCGCATCTAACCGGCCGGGCCATCCAAATCGCCGTGGCGGTCGCGGAGCGGCGATGGTACATAATTGGCGGATCGAAGGACTAGGCGGATCGGGCTTTTCCGGATGAAGAAGATCGAGGCGATCATCAAGCCGTTCAAGCTCGACGAGGTGAAGGAAGCCCTCCAGGAGGTCGGCCTGCAGGGCATCACCGTGATCGAGGCGAAGGGGTTTGGCCGCCAGAAGGGCCACACCGAACTCTACCGCGGCGCCGAGTACGTCGTGGACTTCCTGCCGAAGGTGAAGCTGGAGATCGTGCTCTCCGACGCCCTCGTCGAAGGCGCCGTCGAAGCGATCCGCAAGTCGGCCCAGACCGGCCGTATCGGCGACGGCAAGATCTTCGTCTCGACGATCGAGGAAGCCATCCGCATCCGCACCGGCGAGACCGGTTCCGACGCGATCTGACTCCGAAGGCCCCGTTCTCCTGGCCCGCTTCGTGAAGGGCCGGGCGCGTCCGCGCTTCGAGAGAAAGCGCCGTAGCCGAGCGACGCCGTGCCCGATCTCGACCGCATCGTCAAAGACATCGCCGAGGAGATGCGGGCCCGGCCCGACCGCGGCACGGTGGCGAGCTACATCCCTGAACTCGCCCGCGTCGATCCGCAGGCCTTCGGCCTCGTCGTCATCGACGGCGACGGCCGGGTCGCGGCCGGGGGCGACGCCGACATCCCCTTCTCGATCCAGAGCATCTCCAAGGTCTTCACCCTGACGCTCGCGCTCGGCATGGTCGGCGATCGGCTCTGGCGCCGGGTCGGCCGCGAGCCCTCGGGCAGCCCGTTCAACTCGATCGTCCAGCTGGAGCGGGAGAACGGCATCCCGCGCAATCCCTTCATCAACGCGGGCGCCATCGCCGTCACCGACGTGATCCTGTCGGGCCACCAGCCGCGGGAGGCGCTCGGCGAGATCCTGCGCTTCATGCAGTTCCTGGCGCAGGACGACAGCATCGCCATCGACGAGCGCGTCGCGGCCTCCGAGAAGCGCACGGGCTTCCGCAACGCGGCGCTCGCCAACTACATGCGCTCGTTCGGCGTGATCGAGAATCCGGTCGATTACACGCTCGGCGTCTACTTCCACCACTGCGCCATCGCCATGAGCTGCCGCCAGCTCGCCACCGCCGGGCTGTTCCTGGCCTATTCCGGCCAGCATCCGCTCGCCGGGCACTCGGTGATCTCGTCCGAGCGGGCGCGGCGCATCAACGCCATCATGCTCACCTGCGGCCACTACGACGGCTCGGGCGACTTCGCCTACCGCGTCGGCCTGCCGGGCAAGAGCGGCGTCGGCGGCGGTATCCTGGCCGTCGCGCCGGGGCGTGCTTCGATCTGCGTCTGGTCGCCGGGGCTGGACGCCGCGGGCAACTCCCATCTCGGCCGCATCGCCCTGGAGATGCTGGTGAAACGGACGGGGTGGTCGATCTTCGGGGTGTGAGGCTCACGCTTTGCCTCGCGATGACGGCGTGAAGCGACCCAACAAAAAACCGCCCCCGCCTCGCGGCGGGAGCGGCCTGTCTCAAGCCTGATATTCGGCCTCGAAAGTCCTTACGCGACGGCCTTCTGCGCCGCTTCGGCGGGAAGCGGAACCTCGGAGATCGTCTTCAGAACCTGCGAGGCGATCTGGTAGGGGTCGCCCATGGAGTTCGGGCGGCGATCCTCAAGGTAGCCCTTGTAGCCGTTGTTGACGAAGGAGTGGGGCACGCGCACCGAGGCGCCGCGGTCGGCCACGCCGTAGGAGAACTTGTTCCACGGCGCCGTCTCGTGCTTGCCGGTCAGGCGCATGTGGTTGTCGGGGCCGTAGACGGCGATGTGGTCGTCGAGGTTGCGCTCGAAGGCCGCCATGACCGCCTCGAAATACTCCTTGCCGCCGGTCTCGCGCATGAACGTCGTCGAGAAGTTGCAGTGCATGCCCGAGCCGTTCCAGTCGGTGTCGCCGAGCGGCTTGCAGTGGTACTCGATGTCGATCTCGTAGCTCTCGCACAGGCGCTGCAGCAGGTAGCGCGCCATCCACATCTCGTCGGCGGCCCGCTTGGAGCCCTTGCCGAAGATCTGGAACTCCCACTGGCCCTTGGCCACCTCGGCGTTGATGCCCTCGTGGTTGATGCCGGCGGCGAGGCAGAGGTCGAGATGCTCCTCGACGATCTTGCGGGCCACGGGGCCGACATTCGAGGCGCCGACGCCGCAATAGTACGGGCCCTGCGGGGCGGGGTAGCCGGACTCGGGGAAGCCGAGCGGGCGGCCGTTCTTGTAGAGGAAGTACTCCTGCTCGAAGCCGAACCAGGCGCCGGCGTCGTCCAGCACGGTGGCGCGCTTGTTCGACGGGTGCGGGGTCTTGCCGTCCGGCATCATCACTTCGCACAGCACCAGCACGCCGTTGGTGCGGGCCGGGTCGGGGAAGTGGCGCACGGGCTTCAGCACGCAGTCGGAGGACGAGCCCTCGGCCTGCTGCGTCGAGCTGCCGTCGAAGCCCCAGAGCGGGAGCTGCTCGAAGGTCGGGAAGCTGTCGTACTCCTTGATCTGCGTCTTGCCGCGCAGGTTCGGAGTGGGCGTGTAGCCGTCGAGCCAGATGTACTCGAGCTTAAACTTGGTCATTCCGAGTCTCTCGTACCTTGAGGATCCGTGTCCTGACGAAACCTTTTCCGGAACCGGCGCCTTTGAGAGCCTGCCTCCCCGTCGGAGCGCGTCCGGCAGGGAGCTACCCCGCCGCATCCGAGACGCCGATCCACGGTGAAGAGCAGGACGCCAGCCCGACCCCCGGGCGCCCGCATGCGTGCGAACGCTCCGGCCAGCCCTAAGCACGTCGCGTGCCAATCGTCGCAGTATCGTCATGGGCGATCCTGCGGCAAAATTGACCGCCGCGGCGGCACGATCGGAAACGAAACACCGCGAACGTCCCGCGATCACGTGGATTTTTTGCCTTCCGACGGGTGGCAACCGCGGAGCGCGGACGATATCGTCCGCGCCGGCCGGCAGGACCGGCCGGGGGTGCGAGAGGGGGCCGGTACCCGGATCAGGAACGACGCCGCGGACGCCGCGCCGCCCCTTCCGAGATCTCCCGCTCTTCCGATCAGCCCCTCGCGCCGCAGGAACGGACCGGCTAGACCGGCGCCCCGACCCGGCGGATGGCTCACCGCCCGCCCTCAGACTTTGCCGAGGAGACGTACAGCATGACTACGGCCGCCGATGTGCTGAAGGCCATCAGGGACAACGACGTGAAGTACGTCGACTTCCGCTTCACCGACCCGCGCGGGAAGTGGCAGCACGTGACCTTCGACGTCTCCCTGGTCGATGACGAGATCTTCCAGGACGGCACGATGTTCGACGGCTCGTCGATCGCCGGCTGGAAGGCGATCAACGAGTCCGACATGCTGCTGATGCCGGATCCGGCGACCGCCTGCATGGACCCGTTCTTCTCCGCCTCCACCATGTCGATCGTCTGCGACGTGCTGGAGCCCTCGACCGGCGAGCCCTATTCCCGCGATCCGCGCTCGACCGCCAAGCTCGCCGAGGCGTATCTGCGCTCCACCGGCATCGGTGACGACATCTTCGTCGGCCCCGAGGCCGAGTTCTTCGTGTTCGACGACGTGAAGTTCGGCGCCGACCCCTACCACACGGGTTTTCAGCTCGATTCGACCGAGCTTCCGACCAACGGCTTCACCGATTACGAGGGCGGCAATCTCGGCCACCGGGTGCAGACCAAGGGCGGCTACTTCCCCGTGCCGCCGCAGGACTCGGCCCAGGACATGCGCGGCGAGATGCTGGCCGCGATGCAGTCGATGGGCGTGAAGGTCGAGAAGCACCACCACGAGGTGGCCTCGGCCCAGCACGAGCTCGGCATGAAGTTCGACAAGCTCACCACGCTCGCCGACCACATGCAGATCTACAAGTACTGCATCCACAACGTGGCGCAGAGCTACGGCAAGTCCGCCACCTTCATGCCCAAGCCCGTCTACGGCGACAACGGCTCCGGCATGCACGTGCACCAGTCGATCTGGAAGGGCGGCAAGCCGCTGTTCGCCGGCGACAAGTACGCCGACCTCTCCCAGGAATGCCTGTGGTACATCGGCGGCATCATCAAGCACGCCAAGGCGCTCAACGCCTTCACCAACCCGTCGACCAACTCCTACAAGCGTCTGGTGCCGGGCTACGAGGCGCCGGTGCTGCTGGCCTACTCGGCCCGCAACCGCTCGGCCTCCTGCCGGATCCCGTGGACGACGAACCCGAAGGCCAAGCGCGTCGAGGTCCGCTTCCCCGATCCGATGGCCAACCCCTACCTCGCCTTCTCGGCGCTGCTGATGGCCGGCCTCGACGGCATCATCAACAAGATCGATCCCGGTCCGGCGATGGACAAGGATCTCTACGACCTGCCGCCGCGCGAGCTGAAGAAGATCCCGACCGTCTGCGGCTCGCTCCGTGAGGCGCTGCAGAACCTCGACAAGGACCGCGCCTTCCTCAAGGCCGGCGGCGTGTTCTCGGACGATCAGATCGACTCGTTCATCGAGCTGAAGATGACCGAGGTGCTGCGCTACGAGATGACCCCGCACCCGATCGAGTTCGTCCAGTACTACTCGCTGTAAGCCATCTCCGGCACGGCGTGGCGTTTTCGGCACCGGAGCCCTTCTGGGCTCCGGTGCCTTTTTTGTCCGTGTAAGCGAAAGCCGGCTGTGCATGCTTGACGCCGGCCGCCAGGGTGGGACGAGGATGCGCCGTCCTGACCGGGAGCCCCGCCCATGTCCCTGACCATCCCCGTGATCCTCGGCACCGTGCGCAGCGAGCGCCAGGGAATCCGCGCCGCCCGCTTCCTCGTGGCGCAGCTCGAAGCCCGCGGCCACGCCGCGCCGCTGGTCGATCCGGCCGAACTGCAGCTCCCGCTCCTCGACCGGATGTACAAGGAATATCCCAAGGGCGAAGCGCCCGAGCCGCTGGAGCGGCTGGCGGCCCTGTTCCGCGGCGCCGACGCCTTCGTGGTCGTCTCGGCCGAGTACAACCACTCGATCCCGCCCGCGCTCTCGAACACCCTCGACCACTTCCTCGAAGAGTACTTCTGGCGGCCCTCGGCCATCTGCTGCTACTCGGCCGGGCAGTACGGCGGCGTGCGCGCGGCGATGCAGCTGCGGGCGATGCTGGCCGAACTCGGCGCCCCGAGCATCCCCTCGCTGCTGCCGATCCCGCGCATCCAGAAGGCGCTGAGCGAGGCGGGCGAGCCGGCCGAGGACTGGCTCGGCCGGGCCGCCAAGAAGTTCCTCGACGAGCTGACCTGGTATGCCGAGGCGCTTAAGGCGAAGCGCGCGGGCGGCACGCCGTACTGAACCCGGCGCGCGGCATCGCGCTTGCTCTCGTCGAAAGGCAGATCCGGGAGGGCGAATGAACGCGAGCGTGGACAGGGTCAGGGATGCGCTGGCCGACCTGATCAAGGCGGCGCTGATCTCCGATGACGGCAGGAGCCTCGCCTTCCGGCAGGCGGCCGCGGAAAAACTCGCCGAACTTGCCGCCGACCCGCCGCGGGCGGACGCGGTGCGGATCGACGGCGCCTGGACCCTGGCGGTCCAAGCCGCCGAGGCGCCCGAGCTTCAGCCGGAGGAGGGGCGGGTCAACCTGACCCTGCCGCGGAGCGCGCCCTTCGCCCTCGAAGAGCTGACGAGCGCCGATTTCGACGTGGATCGCGCCGTGGAGACGATCCGCAAATCGGCCTCCACCGGCTGACCGGCGGGGCCGAACCTGTTCACGGCGGCCCCCGCGGCGTTGTCGCGGGGCGTCCGAGCGCCCATCTTGGACCTGCGCCGGGATCGTCAACGGTCTCACCGATCACCGAAATTCCAGCGCGTCGGACCCTCCCGGGCCGGCGCGGCGAGCCTTCCTCCTTGGCCAGACGCATCAATCCGAACGCGGGGATCCCCGCGCTTCCCTCCCGCGAGCAGATCCTCGCCTTCGTCGCCGACGCCCCCGGAAAGGTCGGCAAGCGCGAAATCGCAAAGGCCTTCGGCCTGTCGGGCGCCGACAAGATCGGCCTCAAGGCGATCCTGAAGGAGATCGAGGCCGAGGGCGCCCTCGACCGCGACCGCGGCGGCTTCCGCAAGGGCGGCAGCCTGCCGCCCGTCGTGCTGGCCGACATCGTCTCCCGCGACCGCGACGGCGACCTGATCGCCCGCCCGGCGCAGTGGGACGGGGAGGGCGAGGCGCCGAAGATCGCCGTCGAGGTGCCGCGCGCCGGCCGCAAGGGCAACCGCTCGGCTCCCGGCCTCGGTGACCGGGCGCTGATCCGCGTCGCGCCGGACCCCGAGGCGCCCGGCCGCTACACCGGCCGCGTCATCAAGGTGATCGGCAAGAACCGCGCGGAGGTGATCGGCATCTACCGCGCCGGCCGCGACGGCGGGCGCCTGCTGCCCGTGGAGAAGAAGTCGCAAGGCAAGGAGATCGCGATCCCGCCGGGCGAGGAGGGTGACGCCCGCGACGGCGATCTCGTCAGCGTCGCGGTGGAGCGCGAGACCCGCTTCGGCCTGCCCCGCGGGCGCGTGACCGAGCGCCTCGGCACGCTCGGCTCCGAGAAGACGGTGAGCCTGATCGCCCTGCACATCCACAACATCCCCCACGTCTTCCCGCCCGCAGTGCTGGCGGAGGCGGATGCGGCCAAGCGCGCGACCAAGCGCGGCCGCGAGGATTGGCGGGAGGCGCCGCTCGTCACCATCGATCCGCCCGACGCCAAGGACCACGACGACGCGGTGATGGCGGAGGCCGATCCCGATCCCGCCAACGCGGGCGGCTTCCTCGTCACCGTCGCGATCGCCGACGTGGCGGCCTATATCCGTCCCGGTTCGGCCCTCGATCGCGAAGCGCTGCTGCGGGGCAATTCGGTCTACTTCCCCGACCGGGTGGTGCCGATGCTGCCCGAGCGGATCTCGAACGATCTCTGTTCGCTGCGCGAGGGCGAGGACCGCCCCGCGCTCGCCGTCCGCATGGTGATCGGCGCCGACGGGGTGAAGCGGAGCCACAGCTTCCACCGCATCCTGATGCGCTCGCACGCCAAGCTCGCCTACGCCCAGGCGCAGGCCGCCATCGACGGGCGGCCGGACGAGAAGTCGGGCCCGGTGCTGGAGACGGCCCTGCGCCCGCTCTACGCGGCCTACGCGGCGATGAAGCGGGCGCGCGATGCCCGCGGCCCGCTCGCCCTCGACCTGCCGGAGCGCAAGGTGCTGCTCAACGCGGAAGGCGGCGTGGACCGGGTGATCGTGCCGGAGCGGCTGGAGGCGCACCGGCTGATCGAGGAGTTCATGATCCAGGCCAACGTCGCGGCGGCCGAGACCCTGGAGAAGGCGAACTCGCCGCTGATCTACCGGGTCCACGACGAGCCGGCGCTTGAGAAGATGCGCGCGCTTTCCGAGGTGCTCGCCTCGGTCGGCATCAAGATGACCAAGGCCGGAGCCCTGCGGCCCGACCTGTTCAACCGCATCCTCGCCCAGGTGTCCGAGACCGAGCACGCGCCGTTCATCAACGAGGTGGTGCTGCGCTCGCAGGCACAGGCGGTCTACGCTGCACAGAATCTGGGCCATTTCGGCCTGAATCTCCGCCGATACGCGCACTTCACCTCGCCCATCCGCCGGTACGCGGACCTCATCGTCCACCGCGCCCTGGTGCGTGCCTGCGGATTGGGCAAGGACGGCCTGCCGGGCGACACCACGCCGGGCATGCTCGACGCGATTTCAGAGCAGATCTCGGCGGCCGAGCGCCGGGCGATGGCGGCCGAGCGCGAAACCATCGACCGCCTGATCGCGGGCTACCTCGCCGACCGGGTCGGCGCGACCTTCTCGGGACGGATCTCCGGGGTGACGCGCTCCGGGCTGTTCGTGAAGCTCGACGAGACCGGCGCCGACGGCTTCGTGCCCGTCTCCACCATCGGCCACGAATATTACCGCCACGACGAGGCCCTGCACGCGCTGGTCGGCGACCGCAGCGGCGAGACCTACCGCCTCGGCGATACGGTCGAGGTCCGCCTCGTGGAAGCGGCGGCCGTGGCCGGCGCCTTGCGCTTCGAGATCCTCTCGGAAGGGCGCAGCCGCTCGGGTGCCAAGGGAGGCGGCGGCAAGCGGGACGGATTCAGGGCGAAGCCGGGCAAGGCCAAAGCCGGCGCGAAGGCGAAGGGCAAGGCACTTCCCGGCAAGGCGCATCTGGGAAAGGCGCAATCCGGCAAGGCGGCGTCGCCCGAGGGAGACCCCGCGCGGCGCCATCGCGGCTCGCGCCGCTGAGCGGAAGGGGCTAGAGTCGGGTCATGGAAACCTACGCTTCCCCTCCGGCCCCGGCTCCCCAGGACCGGACGCGGCTGGTCCCGGCCATAGCCCGCGGCTTCCTCAACCGCTGCCCGCATTGCGGGGAGGGGCACGTGTTCGGCCGCTTCCTCAAGGTGCGGCCGGCCTGCGAGGCCTGCGGCCTGGAAATGGAGGGGCACCGGGCCGACGACCTGCCGCCCTATCTCGTGATCTTCCTCGTGGGCCACATCGTCGGCTATCTCGTGCTCGAGATCGAGATGGGCTACGACGTGCCGCTCTGGATCTCGCTGACCGTTTGGCCCCTGCTCACGCTCGTCCTGGCGCTCGGGCTGCTGCAGCCCGTCAAGGGCGCGGTGATCGGCCTGCAATACACGTTCGGCATGCACGGCTTCGGCAAGGCGCCCCCCGCCCGCGGCGGGACCGGCACGGGGGAGAGACGCGGCGGTGAGGCAGGAACCAGAGCAGGCGACGCTCCCGAACTCGGATCGGCCTGACCCGCCTGCCGCCCCGTCCCGCCCGGCCTCGTTGCGTCCCCGCGATGCCGCGACGCTGATCGTCCTCGACACCTCGCGGAAGCGGCTGAAGCTGCTGATGGGCCGCCGCCATGGCGGGCTCGCCTTCATGGCCGGCAAGTTCGTCTTTCCCGGCGGCCGCATCGAGCCGTCCGACCGGCAGATGCCGGTGGCCGGTGCGCTGTCGCAGCGGGCCGACGACGCCCTGCGCGCCAAGCTGCCCCGCGCGCCGCATCATCTCGGCCGCTCGCTCGCCCTCGCCGCGATCCGCGAGACCTACGAGGAGACCGGGCTCCTCATCGGCACCCGCGATTACGGGCCCCCGGAAACCGCGCCGGAGGGCGCGTGGCGGGCCTTCGGCGAGGAGGGCGTGATGCCCGATCTCGAAGCGCTGCACCTGGTGGCGCGGGCGATCACCCCGCCCAAGCGCGTGCGCCGCTTCGATACCCGCTTCTTCGCCGTCGATCGTCGGGCGGTGGCCGCCGAGCGGCCGGGCATCGTCGGGCCGGATGCGGAGCTGACCGAACTCGCCTGGGTCGATCTCGCCGCGGCGCGCAAGCTCGACCTGCCGCGCATCACCCGCGTGATCCTCGACGATCTGGAGGCGGCGGCGGAAGCCGGCTTCCCGCCCTACCGGCCGATCCCGTTCTACTTCGAGCGCCACGGCAAAGGGGTGCGCGAGGAGATCTGAGCGGAGCGGCGTCCGCCTCGTCCGCGATGGCCGCGCCAGGGGCGAGGCATCATTTGATCGCGCACAAGACAAAA
Organism: Methylorubrum podarium; assembly: GCF_040270385.1. Lineage (NCBI taxonomy): Bacteria > Pseudomonadati > Pseudomonadota > Alphaproteobacteria > Hyphomicrobiales > Methylobacteriaceae > Methylorubrum > Methylorubrum podarium. The sequence continues at coordinate 15,955 of NZ_JBELQE010000090.1, forward strand.
GGGGTTTCTTAAGGCGGATCGAGCATCGTGTGGCGGCCACCGGAGCCTATTCGCCGATGCTTTCTGCCTTTCGTCGCTCCGATGCCGCGTCCGTCTTCGATGCTTTGAATCGGTCACAAGCCGTCATCACCTTCGCGGTCGATGGGACGGTGCTCGACGCCAACGAGAACTTCCTCAAGCTGATGGGCTATACGCTCGCCGAGGTGCGCGGGCGTCACCATCGTCTGTTCGTGGATCCCCAGGAGGCGGGAAGCGCCGCCTACGAGGCGTTCTGGCAGAGCCTGCGCCGCGGCGAGTTCCAGACGGCGGCCTATGGCCGTCGGGCCAAGGACGGGCGCACGGTGTGGATCCGCGCGAGCTACAATCCGGTCCTCGACGCCGCCGGCCGCGTGCGGAAGATCGTCAAGTTCGCCCTCGACGTCACCGCCGAGCGGCTCGCCGCGGCCGAGACGGCCGGCCAGATCGCCGCGATCGGCCGCTCGCAGGCCGTGATCCAGTTCGACCTCGACGGGACGGTGCGCAGCGCCAACGCCAACTTCCTCGAAGCCCTCGGCTACGCGGCGCACGAGGTGGAGGGCCGCCACCACAGCCTGTTCGTGCGGCCGGAGGAGGCCGCCTCGGCCGAGTACCGCGCCTTCTGGGAGGCGCTCGCCCGCGGCGAGTACCGGGCCGGCGAGTTCCGGCGGGTCGCCAAGGACGGTCGCGAGGTCTGGATCCAGGCGACCTACAACCCGATCCTCGACCTGTCCGGACGCCCCATCAAGGTCGTCAAATACGCCTCCGACATCACCGAGGCCAAGCGCAACGCCGCCGACATGGCGGGGAAGGTCGAGGCCGCCCGCCGCTCGCAGGCGGTGATCGAGTTCGACATGGACGGCACCGTCCTCGATGCCAACGACAACTTCCTGAGCGCGCTGGGCTACACCCTTCCCGAGGTGCAGGGCCGGCACCACCGGATGTTCGTCACCCCCGATTACGCGGCGAGCCCGGCCTATGCCACCTTCTGGGCGACGCTGCGGGCAGGGCAGTTCACCTCCGCCGTCTACCAACGCGTCGGCAAGGACGGCCGCGACGTCTGGATCCAGGCCTCCTACAACCCGGTCCTCGACGCGGTCGGGCGCCCGTTCAAGGTGGTGAAATACGCCTTCGACATCAGCGAGAGCATGGCGATGCGCGCCGGCGCCCTCTCCATGGCCGAGCAGACGCTGGGCCGGGTGCGGGCGGTGGCCGGCGCATCCGAGGAGATGCACCGGATCTCGGCCTCGATCGCCGAGCAGATGAACCGCTCGCACGAGGCGGTCGGCGATATCCAGGGCCGCATGAGCGCCGCCGGCGCGCTGTCGGCGAAGCTCGACGACGCGGCCGCGGCGATGACCGGCGTGGTCGACGTCATCACCGGCATCGCCGAGCAGATCAACCTGCTCGCCCTCAACGCCACGATCGAGGCGGCCCGCGCGGGGGCGGCCGGCCGCGGCTTCGCGGTGGTCGCCACGGAGGTGAAGAGCCTCGCCGAGCAGGCCCGCGCGGCCACCACCCGCATCACCGGCGAGATCGGCGCGATGCAGTCGGTCTCGCGAGAGGTGGGCACGGCTTTGGTCTCGACCGCCGCCGTGGTCGACACGGTGCAGGGCTTCATCGCGCAGACGACGGCGGACAGCACGCGGCAGCGCGCCACCACGGGGCAGGTCAACACCGACATGCAGGCGACCGCCATGAGCGTGGCGGAGTTCGCGAGCCGCCTCGACGCCTGGAACATCGGGCTGGAGGAGCGGCGGGGCGGTGAGCGCCGGCGCACCTCCCTGCCCGCGCGTATCGAGTTCGCGACGGACCACGGCGCCCATGCGGGCCGGGCGCAAACCCTGCCCTGCACCGTCCTCAACATCTCGACGGGCGGCGCCAAGCTGTCGGTCGAGGCGGCGGACGTGCCGGACACGTTCACCCTCCACATCGAGGGGGAGCCGCCGCGCCCCTGCCGCTGCGTGCGGCGGGGCGCGGACGGGATCGGCGTTCAGTTCATCTGAGACCGTGCGTGAGGCCCGCGCGGTCGGGTGGACGTCGCGTCGCGGAATCCGCCCCCGTTGAGGGCATCGGCGCGAAAACCGGCAGCGACGTTTCGGGACGACGCCTCAGCCGCGCGCGTCGGCGACCAGCGCGGCGAGACCCTCCCGGTAGGTCGGGTAGGCGAGGCGCACGCCGAGCTCCTCGCGGATCAGACGGTTCCGCACCCGCTTGTTCTCGCCGTAGAAGCTGCGGGCCATCGGGCTGAGGTCGGCGGTCTCGAAATCGATCTCCGGCGGCAGCGGCAATCCGGTGAGGGCGGCGGCGTGCTCCGTCACCGTCTGAGGCGGGGCCGGCTCGTCGTCGGTGACGTTGTAGACCGCACCCGCCCGCGGGTGCTCGATCGAGGCGGCGAGCGTCGCGGCGATGTCGTCGACGTGGATGCGGTTGAACACCTGCCCCGCCTTCACGATGCGCTGGGTGCGGCCCTCGCGCAGCTTCACGATCGGGTTGCGGCCGGGGCCGTAGATCCCCGACAGGCGAAACACCTGCACCGCCTTGCCGGTCTCGGCGCCGAGCGCGAGCCAAGCCGTCTCGACGGCGAGGCGGTCGCGGGAGCGCGCGCTCTTCGGCGTGGCGGGCGTCGTCTCGTCGATCCAGGCGCCGCCCTGGTCGCCGTAGACGCCGATGGTCGAGAGATAGCCGATCCAGCGGATCCGGCTTCTCGCGATCACGTCGCGGTAGCGGGCGAGCACGGTGTCGCCGCCCTCGCCGGGAGGAGCGGAGATCAGCAGGACGTCGGTGTCGGCCAGCTCCGCGGCGATGCCGGGATCGTCGGTCCCCGGCCCGAAGGCGCGGACCGTGAACCCGGTCTCGGCGGCGAGGCTTCGGGCCCGGTCGGGCTCGGTCACCGTCGCCCGCACCGCGCGGAAGCGAGCCCGCTCGCGCTCGGCGAAATGCCGGGCGGAGAAGCCGAGGCCGAAGACGAACAGGTTCATGCGGTGTCAGGTCTCCCGTGCGCCGTCCGCTTCCATAGGAAGGCCGGCGGCGTCGCGCCATTCCTCCCTCACATGCGCCTCCATCTCGTCGCGTCCATGGGCGGCGAACAGTTCGCGCAGCCGTTCCGGCGACAGCAGCCGCCCGCAGGCCCAGACGGCGGCGCCGCGCACCGCCGGATCCGGCTCCTGCAGGCAGGCCGCCGCCGCCTCGGCGAGCGCCGCGTCACCCGAATTGCCGATGGCGATCAGTACGTTGCGCAGGAAGCGGTCGCGTCCCGTCCGCTTGATCGGCGTGCCGGCGAAGCGCACCCGAAAGGCCGCGTCGTCGAGGCGGGCGAGTTCGGCGAGCGGCGGCGCGGCGAGATCGTCGCGGGCGGCCAGACGGTTCTCCCGCGCGGCCCCGGCGAACTTGTTCCAGGGACAGACCGCGAGGCAGTCGTCGCAGCCGAAGACGCGGTTGCCGATCCTTTCGCGATACTCCGTGGGGATCGGACCTTGGTGCTCGATCGTCAGGTAGGCGATGCAGCGGCGGGCATCGAGCCGGTAGGGCGCCGGGAAGGCGTCGGTCGGGCAGATGTCGAGGCAGCGGCGGCAGGAGCCGCAATGGTCGGTCTCGGGCGCGTCGGGCTCCAGCTCCGCGCGCGAAAAGATTGCGCCGAGCATCAGCCAGTTGCCGTGCTCGCGCGAGATCAGCACCGTGTGCTTGCCCTGCCAGCCGAGCCCGGCGGCCTGGGCCAGCGGCTTCTCCATCACCGGGGCGGTGTCGCAAAACACCTTCACCGGCTCGGCCGACTTCGCCGAGAGGAAGCCGCCGAGTTCCTTCAGCTTGCCCTTGATGACGTCGTGATAGTCGCGACGCTGCGCGTAGGCCGCGATGGCGCCGCGATCGGTCAGCCGGACGAGGTCGAGGGGATCGCGCTGGGGGCCGGCATTCATGCCGAGCATGATGATGCTGCGGGTCTCGGCCCACAGGGCGGAGGGTGCGGCGCGCTGGTCGGCGCGCTCCTCCATCCAGTCCATCGTGCCGTGGTGGCCCTCCGCCAGCCATGCCGGCAGCCGCTCGCGCAAAGCCGGCACGGCATCGGGGCGGGTGACGCGGACGGCATCGAAGCCGAGGATGCGGGCGCGCGCCTCCACGGCCTGCCTGAGGGCGGAGCCGGAGAGCGGCGCCTTCCCGGCCTTCAGAAATCCAGATCCGCGTAATGGGCGGCCGGCGGCATTCCCGGTGCCCGGTCGGCCAGGAGCGCGCGGAAGGACGGGCGGGACTTCACCCGCGCGTACCAGTCCTTCGCCATCTCGTCCTCGTCCCATGGCACGTCGCCGAGATAGTCCACGCAGGAAAGATGGGCCGCCGCCGCGAGGTCGGCATAGGTCAGGTCGTTGCCGGCGAGCCAGCGGCGCTGCCCGATCAGGTAACCGACATATTGGAGGTGATAGCGCACGTTGGTGCGCGCCGCACGAATGGCGTTCATGTCCGGAGGGCCACCCCCGGCCGCCGACGACATGAAGCGCTTGTCGATCTTTTCGGTGACGAGATACTCGGTCACCTCGCTGTTGAACTTGACGAGGAACCAGTCGAGCAGGCGCCGCACCTCCACCCGCGCCGTGGTGGTATCGGGCAGGAGCCGCCGCCCGGCGAGGCCGAGCCCCCGCGTCTCGTCGAGATATTCCGCGATCACGCCCGCGCCGGGGACGGCGAGACCGGTCTGCTCCACCAGCACCGGCGTGGTCCCGGCCGGGTTGACGACGAGGAAGTCGCGGCGGCGCTCCCAGGCCCGTTCCTCGACCAGGGTCGGCTCCATGCCCATCTCGGCCAGGACGAGGCGGATGAAGCGCGAGTTCGGGCAGAACGGAGAGTAATAGAGCGTCGCCATCGAGGCCGTGGTTCAGCGGTAAAGAAGGCAGAGCCCTGGGCAGACCGTGCCGCACCGGCGAAAGTGGGGCGACGCGCCAGGATTATTTCTTCAACGTTGCCACCTCATTAACAAACGCGCCGCGTCGCGGTAACCGCCCGTCAACCCTGCCGCCGCAAAGCTGCCGCATCGCCGTCGTCTGCCGCGCCCTGGAAGTGCCGGGACATCGGCGTGGGGAACAGCAGGCTCATGGATCTCGTCCTGATCGCGAAGGCGCTCGTGCTCGCCGTGGTGGAGGGCGCCACCGAGTTCATTCCGGTCTCCTCGACCGGGCATCAGCTCCTCATCGGCCACTTCATCGGATTCCACTCCCCCAACAACACCTTCGAGGTGCTGATCCAGCTCGGCGCGATTCTCGCGATTCTGTTCGCCTATTTCGGCAAGCTGTGGGGCATCGCCACCGCATTGCCGCACGATCCGAGGGCGCGGCGATTCGTGCTCGCCGTGCTCATCGCCTTCCTGCCCGCGGCGATCATCGGCGGCCTCTTCTCGAAATACATCAAGCTCTACCTGTTCAACCCGTGGATCGTCTGCGCGACCCTGGTGGCCGGCGGCCTCGTGCTCCTCGTCATCGACGACACGGTCGGCGAGCCGAAGGCGGCTCCCGGCGACGGCTCTCATGACGGGCCGACCGAGCACCCGCGCAAGACCGACGTGTTCGAGTTCAGCCTGCCGATGGCGCTCAAGATCGGCCTGTTCCAGTGCGTCGCGATGATCCCCGGCGTGTCGCGCTCCGGCGCCACCATCGTCGGCGCGATGCTGATGGGCGCGAGCAAGCGCTCGGCCACCGAGTTCTCGTTCTACCTCGCCATGCCGACCATGGCCGGTGCCTTCGCTAAGGACCTGCTCGACAACTACAAGAACCTCTCCTCCAACGACGCCCTGCTGATCGTGATCGGCTTCGTCGCCGCCTTCATCTCGGCCCTGATCGTGGTGCGCACGGTGCTCGACTACGTCTCCCGCCACGGCTTCTGGCTGTTCGCGTGGTGGCGCATCATCGTCGGCTCGCTCGGCTTCGCTGGACTGATAATTTTTGGCTGAACCTTCAGGATTTTGAACGAGGCGGCGGCGGCAACCCGGACTAAAGTCGGTTGTCGTCCGCCCGCGCCCTGTGCGAGGGCTTGCGGCCAAATCGCTGCTCTTTCCAGGAAGCAGCCGGAAAACGCTGCACTGCCAGGGTCTCGCTCACGATGGAAGATCGCCCCCTCGCCGAATTGTTCGAGCCCGCCACCCGTGAGCGCTGGCGCGGCGCCGTCGAGGCCGCGCTGAAGGGGGCCGATTTCGAGAAGCGCCTCGTCTCGAAGACCGCCGACGGCCTGCGCATCGAGCCGCTCTACGAGCCGGCCGCTGCGGTGGCGCAACCGATGCGGGCGCCCGGCCCCTGGCGGCTGGCGCAGCGCCTCGATCATCCCGACGCGCAGAAGGCCGCGGCGCAGGCGCTGACCGACCTCGAAGGCGGTGCCGACGCGCTGGTACTCGTCCATCGCGACGCCCCCGCCGCCCGCGGCTTCGGCCTCGATCTTTCCTCGGTGGACGTGCTCGACGCGGCGCTGACGGGCGTGATGCTGCCGCTCATCGCCCTGCGGCTCGATGCCGGCCCGGCGGGCTTCGAGACGGCGGCCCTGCTCAAGCAGCTGGTCGAGCGCCGCGGCGACGACCCGTCCGCCCTCGATCTCGATCTCGGCCTCGACCCGCTCGGCACCCACGCCGCCACCGGCCGGCTGGAGCAGGGTTGGGAGGCGCGCCTCGCCGAGACCGTCACCGCCTTCGCCGGCTATCGCGGCCGCGTGGTGCTCGCCGATGCCCGGCCCTACCACGAGGCGGGGGCGAGCGAGGTGCAGGAGCTGGCCGCCGTCCTCGCGACGGCCGTCGCCTACCTGCGGGCGCTGGAGGCCGGCGGCCACGACCTGGAGCGGGCGCGCGACGCGGTGTCCATGCTGCTCGTGGCGGATGCCGACGAGTTCCTGACCATCGCCAAGTTCCGGGCGATCCGCCGGCTCTGGGCGCGGGTCGAGCAGGCCTGCGGCCTCGAACCGAAGCCGCTGCGGGTGCTGGCCGAGACCGCGTGGCGGATGATGACCCGCCGCGACCCGTTCGTGAACATCCTGCGCACCGCCATGGCCTCGGCCTCCGCGGGCCTCGGCGGGGCGGACTCCGTGACCGCTCTACCCTACACCCAGGCGCTCGGCCTGCCCGATGCCTTCGCCCGGCGCGTGGTGCGCAACAGCCAGATCGTGCTGATCGAGGAGTCGAACCTCGCCAAGGTCTCCGATCCGGCGGCCGGCGCGGGCGGGTTCGAGGCGCTCACGGCCGAACTCACCGAGAAGGCCTGGCGCCTCTTCCAGGAGATCGAGCGCGAGGGCGGCATCGCGAAAAGCCTCGAATCCGGCGCCCTCGCGGGCCGGATCGCGGCGGTCGCCGAGGCGCGGGCGCGGGCGGTGGCGACCCGCCGGGAGCCGCTGACCGGCGCCAGCGAGTTCCCCTTCCTCTCCGAGAAGCCGGTGGTGGTGCTCGAAGCGGCGCCGGGCCCTGCGGCCCGGCCCGAGGGGGCGCTGCCCTCGCGCCGCCTCGCCGAGCCCTACGAAGCCCTGCGCGACGCCTCCGACGCGACCCTGGAGCGGACGGGCCGGCGCCCGACGGTGTTCCTCGCCAATCTCGGCCCCGTGGCGGTCCACAACGCCCGCTCGACCTTCGCCGCCAACGCCTTCGCGGCGGGCGGCATCGAAGCCGTCGGCAATGACGGCTTCTCCGACGCCGGCGCTCTGGCTGACGCGTTCAAGGCGTCGGGGGCGCGGCTCGCCTGCCTGTGCTCGTCCGACACGGTCTACCAGACGGACGCCGTGCCCGCGGCCGAGGCGCTGAGGGCCGCGGGCGCCGGCATGATCTACTTGGCCGGCAAGCCCGCCGAGGCGGACGCCCTGCGCCGAGCGGGTGTCCACGGCTTCCTGTTCGCCGGCTGCGACCTGCTGGCGCTGCTGCGGGAGGCGGCAGAGCGGGCCGAGGGCTGAGAACGGCCCCGGCGGCGCGGCCAACCTTGACACTGCGGAGCGCGAGACAATCTTCCGGCTGAAACGGGCCGACGCGGCCCGACGCCCACAGCCGGATTTCAATCCCATGCGTCTGCCGATTTTCGCCGTCGCCACCCTCGCTATCGCCGTGGTGGGCGTCGGCACAGCGGAGGCGGCCAAGCGGAAGGTCCAGGTACCTCACCGCTACGACGGCCGCTGGAGCATCGAGGTGGTCACCCTCGACGGTCCCTGCGACCGCGCCTTCCGCTACGGTGTCCAGATTCAGCGGGGCGAGGCCCTCTACGGCGGCGGCGAGGTCGACATCAGCGGCCGGGTCGCGGCCAATGGGATCGTGCGCGGCACCATCTCCCGGGCCGGCAACGCGGCGCAGGTGTCCGGTCGGCTCTCCGCCAACGGAACCGGCGCCGGCCGCTGGTCGACCCTCGGTGACGGCCCGATCAGCTGCAGCGGAAGCTGGAGCGCGATGCGGCGCGGTTGAGCGCACCGCGCACCCGGCACCGCCGGAACGGCTAAGCCTTCCGCGCTGTGGCGGCCTTGCGACAAGGCCGGATTTGTTCCGCACCGCGTCATGAGCGGCCCGTTTTCGCCCTAGATCCGGCGCGATCTTCGGCGAACACTGTGAGCGTTCGACACCCGTTCGAGGCGCCTCATGTCAGCCGTGATGAAAGCTTTGCCGTTCTTCGGTCTCGCCTTCGTCCTGCTCAGTCCCGCGGCCGAGGCACGCCCGGCGCGGCAGCACGTGCCCGGCTCCGACCACGCGGTGCTGGCACCGCTCGAAGAGGCGGCGACGGCATGCTTCGTCGAGACGGTGACCTCCAATCCCAAGGCCATGCGGCTCGCGCGGGATGGGCGCTGGTACGAGGCCGCCGGCGTGACCGGCTTCCTCTGCCGTCCGGAGGTCGACCGCATGGCGGTCGCCCATGACCGCATCTACGGACCCGGCACCGGAGCCCGCTACTTCAAGGGCGCCTATGCCCGCCACCTCGACAAGCAGCTCGCCGCCCGCCTTCAGCCGCTGCTGGAGCCGAAGACGGTCGCGAGCGCCGAGCCGCCGGCCGACAAGGCTGCCCTCGCCGACGCCGCCGCGGAATCCGCGCCCGGAAGTGCGGATCACTGAGCACGGATCACTGATGGGGTGAGGCAGGGTCCGGTTACCGGATCCGCCGCCACGTCTGCCGCTTGCACAGGACGCTGAGCACGCAGCCCGCGACCTCGACGGTGTCGGGACCCTTCGGGGTCAGGCTGCCGGCATAGGTCTTGCCGTCATTCGGGTTGTAGAGACTGCCCTCGAACCCCGCGCCGCTCGGCGTGCCGGCCTGCATGATCTGCACGCCGACGAGCTTGCGCGTGCGGAGAGCCGGATCGGGGTTCTGCGCGTCGACGCCCGTGCCGGCGGTCGTCGCGATCGTCCCGCAATAGCCGCCGCCGCAACGGGCGATGCGCACCGTCGACCCCGCCGTCTCGGTCTGCCACAGGCCGGACAGATCCGCGGCCTTCTGCGCCTGGGCGCCACCGGCGGATACCGCGAGGAACAGCCCGAAGGCGGCCATGCGCATCGTCGGATGGCGTCGCCGGTCGGCACGAGGCATCGTCATTCGGGCTTCCTCCACGCCGGCCGTGACCGCCGGCTGGCGTCAGCGGTAGCCATGCGGCCACGGTTTCGCAAGGAGGGGGACGGAGGCGGACGAGGATGCAGCCTTGACTTCGCCGCCTTCGCCGGGCCTACGCCCTCAGCGAGCCGGCACGGACGAGTCAGGAGCGGCGGATGCAGGTGTTTGAGACCGAGATCGCGGCGGTCAAGCGGGTGGTTCCGAAGCGCCACGGCGACGACCGCGGCTGGTTCTCGGAGGTCTACCGCGCCGACCTGCTGGCCGCGAGCGGCATCGCCAACGCCTTCGTGCAGGACAACCAGTCGTTCTCCGCACCCGCCGGCACGATTCGGGGCCTGCACTTCCAGGTGGCACCCACGGCCCAGGCCAAGCTGATCCGGGTGCTCGCCGGCGCGATCCTCGACGTCGCCGTCGATCTCCGCTCGGACTCGGCCAGCTACGGCCGCCACGTCGCCGTGCGGCTCGACGCAGCCGGCGGTGAACAACTCTTCGTGCCCGCCGGCTTCGCCCACGGCTTCTGCACCCTGGAGCCGAACACCATGGTCGCCTACAAGGTGGACGCTTATTACAGCCCGGCCGACGACCGGAACCTGCGCTGGAACGATCCGGCGATCGGCATCGAGTGGCCGGTCGCGGAAGCCGACGCGATCCTCTCGGGCAAGGACAAGGCCGCGCCGTTCCTCGCCGATCTCGGACGTGTGTTCTGATCCGAGAGATCGGATCCGTCCCGCCGGACGGACCGATATCGACCTGGGGTGGGACAGGCTGTAGCTGGACGTGACCCTCATCCGCACCGCGGACACGAATCGACGGAGTTGGGATCGATGCGCATTCTGGTGACGGGCGGCTGCGGCTTCATCGGCTCCGCGCTCGTGCTGCATCTGGTGCAGGATCTCGGTCACGAGGTGCTCACCCTCGACGCCCTGACCTACGCGGCCAACCCGATCTCCCTCGACCCGCTGAAGGACGATGCCCGGCACCGTCTGGAGCAGGCCGACATCTGCGATCCGGCCCGGGTCCACGCGCTCTACGCCGACTTCAAGCCCGATGCGGTGATGCATCTGGCCGCCGAGAGCCATGTCGACCGTTCGATCACCGATCCGGGCGCCTTCGTGCGCACCAACGTGATCGGCACCCAGGTGATGCTCGACGGCGCCCGCACCCACTGGGAAAGCCTCGACGGCGCGGCGAAACAGAACTTCCGCTTCCTCCACGTCTCCACCGACGAGGTCTACGGCTCGCTGCCCCCGGACGCGTTCTTCACGGAGGAGAGCCGCTACGATCCGCGCTCGCCCTACTCGGCCTCGAAGGCGGCCTCCGACCACCTCGCCCGCGCCTGGCACGAGACCTACGGCCTGCCGGTGCTGGTGACGAACTGCTCGAACAATTACGGGCCGCGCCACTTCCCGGAAAAACTGATCCCGCTGATGATCCTGGCCGCGCTCGAGGGCAAGCCGCTGCCGGTCTACGGCGACGGGATGAACGAGCGCGACTGGATCCATGTCGAGGACCACGCCCGCGGCCTCGTCGCGGTGCTGGAGCGCGGCCGGGTCGGCGAGACCTACCTGCTGGGCGGTCGCGCGGTGCGGAACAACCTCGCCGTGGTGAGGGGGCTCTGCGCCGCCTTCGACCGGCTGAAGCCGGAGAACGGCCCGCACGAGCGCCTGATCACCTTCGTCGCCGACCGGCCCGGCCACGACCGGCGCTACGCCATCGACCCGTCCAAGGCCGAGCGCGAGGTCGGCTGGCGGCCGACCAGGGTGTTCGAGGAGGCGCTGGAACAGACCGTGCGCTGGTACCTCGACAACGAGGCGTGGTGGCGCCCGATCCGCGAGGGCCGCTACTCGGGCGAGCGCCTCGGCCTCGCGGGCAAGAGCGCGTGAGCCGAGAGCGCGTGAGCATGGACATCCTGATCCTCGGCGGCGCCGGACAGGTCGGCACGGAGCTCCAGTCCTTTTCCTGGCCCGAGGGCGTGCGGGTCCACGCCCCCGACCGCCAGACCCTCGACATCACCGACGAGGGGGCGATCGCCGCCGTCCTCGATGCGCGCGCCTACGCGGCGGTGATCAACACCGCCGCCTACACCGCCGTCGACAAGGCGGAGAGCGAAGTGGCCGCCGCGTGGCGCCTCAACGCGCTGGCCCCGGCCCTCCTCGCCGCCGAGACGAAGCGGCGCGCCATCCCGCTCGTCCACGTCTCGACCGACTACGTGTTTGACGGCTCGGGCGAGGGCTTCTACGCCCCCGACGCGCCGGTGAACCCGAGAAGCGTCTACGGTGCCAGCAAGGCGGCCGGCGAGATGGCGGTGCGCTCGGGCAATCCGCGCCACGCGATCGTGCGCACCGCCTGGGTCGTGAGCCCGCACCGGGGCAACTTCGTCAAGACGATGCTGCGGCTCGCGGGCGAGCGGGACAAGCTCACCGTCGTGGACGACCAGCACGGCTGCCCGACCTCCGCCGCCGATCTCGCGGGGGCGCTCGCCGCCATCGCCCTGCGGCTCGCCGGGGACGAGGCGGCGCCCGTCGGGACCTTCCACTGCGTCAACGACGGCGCGACGACGTGGTGCGACTTCGCCCGCGCGATCGTCGCGGGGTCGGCCAGGCGCGGCGGGCGCGTCGTTCCGGTCGAGGGCATCCCGACCTCCGCCTACCCGACCCCGGCCCGGCGCCCGGCCAATTCCCGCCTCTCCACCCAGAGCCTGACCGACGCCTTTGGTATCGCGCCCCGCCCCTGGGAGGCGGCGCTCGACGACATCCTCGACCGGCTGGTCGGGCCGGCTCGCTCCAACTGATCGGAACCTGTTCGTATGAAGGGCATCGTGCTCGCCGGCGGCTCCGGCACAAGGCTCCACCCGGCCACGCTGGCGATCAACAAGCAGCTGCTGCCGGTCTACGACAAGCCGATGATCTACTACCCGATCTCGGTGCTGATGCTCGCCGGCATCCGCGAGATCCTGATCATCTCCTCGCCCGAGCATCTCGGCAACTACCAGCGCCTGCTCGGCACCGGGGAGCAGTTCGGCCTGACCTTCACCTACGCGGTGCAGCCGCGGCCCGAGGGGCTGGCCCAGGCCTTCATCATCGGCCGCGACTTCGTCGGTTCGGACGACGTGGCGCTGGTTCTGGGCGACAACCTGTTCTTCGGCAACGGCATGAGCGACCTGCTCGCCAAGGCCCGCGCCCGCAAGACCGGGGCGACGGTGTTCGCCTACCACGTCGATCACCCGGAGGCCTACGGCGTCGTCACCCTCGACGAGGCCGGGCGCCCGATCCGGCTGGTGGAGAAGCCCAAGACGCCGGAGAGTCCCTGGGCGGTCACCGGCCTGTACTTCTACGACAACCAAGTGCTCGACATCGCCGCGGCGGTGACGCCCTCCGACCGGGGCGAACTGGAGATCACCTCCATCAACCAGGCCTATCTCGAGCGCGGCCAGCTCCATGTCGAGCGGATGAGCCGCGGCTACGCGTGGCTCGACACGGGCACGCACGACAGCCTGCTGGAGGCCGCCGAGTTCGTGCGCGTGCTGCAGCACCGGCAGGGGCTTCAGGTCGCCTGCCTAGAGGAGATCGCCTACCTGCAGGGCTTCATCGGCCGCGAGCAGCTGCAGGCGCGGGGCGAGCTGTTCGCCAAGACCAAGTACGGCCAGAACCTGCTGCGGCTCGCCCGCGAAGGCCGCCGGCCCGATCAGGATTTCTGACGGACGCAGCTTGCCGTCTCGCCATGGCGAGGCCGAAGCCATCCGGGGCGCCGCTCTTTCCGGAGAGGTCGCGCCCCCGGGTGGGTTCGCCGTCGCTCGCGATGACGGAAGCGCCCGTCCCGATCAGCGCTCGCCCTGGATGAGCACCGCGCCGGTATAGGTCTCGGCGACCTCGCAGAACGGCACGCCGCCGGCGGTCAGCACCGCCTCGACGGAGAACAATGGCTCGCCGGGCCCCGGCAGGCCGCCGGCCTCGGGCCGCCACAGCATCGTCAGCGACCGGTTGCGCCGGCTCGGACCCAGCGGGCGCACGACGTGGCCGAAGGGGGCCTGCGTGCCGTCCAAAGTCGCGTTCATCTCGGGCGTCAGGCGCGAGGGCACGTACCAGTTGTCGGCTTCCGACAGGACGTGGGTGCCGCAGGTGAGCCGCACCCGACGGTAGCGCAGGGGCTCGTCCGGACCGACGGCGAGCCGTTCGCGCCGCGCCGCCCCGGCGGGCTTGTCCGGGCCGGGGACGCGCACGGCGACGATCCGCGGATCGGGGCTGAGGCCGCGCTCGGCGCACCACGCTTCGAGGACGGCGGTGGCGCTCGGCGCGGCGAGCAGGCGGGCGCTCAGCGTTTCGATCAAGGCGCGCGCCTCGGACCCATCCTGCGCCTCCCGGCTCGCATCGACGGCCGCCCCGGCGACCTGCGCTCGGGCCGTCCCGGCCTCGGCCGGCGGCACGGTGGCGCCGAGTGCCGCGAGACCGACCGTCAGCATCCGTGTTGCCGCTCTCTCCATCGTGCAGCGCAATACGTCGCTGATCGGAAAAGGTCCATCGCCTCCGTGGCAGAGCCGGCATTCCGGGGCGCCGGGGGCGGACCCGGAACGGCGCGGCAGGGTCGAGACCGGACGCGGCGGGCCGCCTACTTGCTCTCCGAGGGCAGGGCGGTCGCGAGCGGGCCGGCGGGCGCGAGCGGGAAGGTCACCTTGCAGCGCTGGCCGCCGGGCAGCTTGAAGTCCGGGTTCGGCAGTTCGAGCCGCACGCCGAAGGTGCCGCTCGCCGCGTCGAACACCTGATCGACCACGCTCACCTTGGCGATGTAGGTCCCGCCGATCGGCTGGTCGAGCTCGACGGTGGCCGGCATCCCGAGCGCGATCTCCTTCCAGCGGGAGACCGGCAGGTAGGCCTCGACGTAGAGCGGATCGAGCTGGACCAGGGTGAAGATCGCGCTGTCCTGGCGCACGAACTCGCCGGCCGACATCAGCCGCTCGGTGACGATGCCGCGGATCGGGCTGCGGATCATCCGCAATTCGAGTTGCGCCTCGGCGCGCTGCAGCTCGATCCCGGCGAGCTTGCGCTTCAGGATTTCGGTCTGGAGGTCGCGCCGGCCGATCTCGTAATCGGCCTCGACCTGATCGAGCTTCTCCTGGGTGACGATGCCCTTCGAGAGCTGGTTCTGGCGGTCGAGGCGCCGCTTGAAGAGTTCGACGCGGGTCTGCTGCGCCTCGATGCTGGCCATCGATTCCGACTGCGCCCGCGACAGGGCGACGTTGGCCTCCTCCACGCTCGAATCGAGCCGGGCGATGATGTCGCCGGCATTGACCGTGGCGCCGCGGTTGACCGGAACGCTCTTGAGGATGCCGAGCGTGGCCGAGCCGATCTTCAGCTTCTGCGCCGGCTCCACGACGCAATCGACGCGGGTCGCCTCGGCCCGCGCCGCGCCGGCGGCGAGCGCGAGGCAGAGGGCGGCGAGCACCGCGCGGCCTCGGCGGGTTCCATCCCGAACGGTCATCGCGAAAAGATCCTCACTCAGAATGTCCGGCGAAGGCCAGGATGCGGTCCTGCATCTGGTCGGAATGCAGCAGGTCGGCGCGCATGCGTCCGTGCAGCCGCTCGGTGCGCAGCTGCGCCCGGCGCAGCAGGCCGGCGCCGAAGGCCCCGCCGCGCCCGGGGCCGAGCAGCGCCATGAGGCGGCGGGCGAGCCCGCGGCCGATAAGCCCGCTCTCCATGAGCGGGTCGTCGAGGGAGAGGATCGCCTGGAAGCAGCCGGGCTCGCCCTGGCGCCCGCTGCGGCCGGCGAGCTGGTCGTCGATGCGCCGCGCGTCCTGGCGCTCGACCATGATGACGTGCAGGCCGCCGAGTTCGGCGATGCCGGGGCCGAGTTTGATGTCGGTGCCGCGCCCGGCCATGTTCGTCGCCACGGTGATGCGGCCGCGCTGCCCGGCCTGCGCCACGATGGCGGCCTCCTCGCCGTCCTGGGCGGCGCTCAGCACGGTGTGCGGCAGCCCGGCCTCGGTGAGATGGGCGCTCGCCCGCGCCGAGGCCGCCACCGAGCGCGTGCCGACGAGGACCGGGCAGCCGCGGGCGTGCAGCTCGGCGATGCGCTCGGTCACGCGCCGCCACTTCGCCGCCTCGTCGGGCAGCACCTCGTCCGGCAGATGGCGGCGCCGCACCGGCCGGTGCGTCGGGATGCGCACCACCGGCAGCCGGTAGACGGTCCAGAACTCGGCGGCGACGCCGCGGGTCGTGCCGGTCATGCCGGCGAGACGGGGATAGCGGCGGAAGAAGCGCTGGTAGGTCATGCGCGCCAGGGTCGAGCGGGCGCCGGAGAGTTCGCAGCCCTCCTTGTGCTCGACCATCTGGTGCAGGCCGTCGCTCCAGCTCCGATCGGGCATGACCCGACCGGTATTGGCATCGACGATCACCACCTTGCCGTCGCGCAGGATGTAGTGCTCGTCCCGGTGGAACAGGTGCAGGGCCGAGAGCGCCTGACGCACCAGCCCCTCGCGGGTGACGCGCCCGCGCCAGGCGGATTCTTGGCCCGATGCGTCGCCGCGTGCCTCCCTCGTGGCGAGTTCGGCGATCCGTTCGCGGCCGGGATCCGTGAAGACGATCCGGTGCTCCGCCGCCTCGACCAGGTAATCCTGCGGGCTCGACAGTTCGCCCGCGATCTCCATGGCGCGGGCGAGCACCTCGGTGCCGAATTGCGAGCCGGCGGGCGCCGAGATGATCAGCGGCGTGCGCGCCTCGTCGATCAGCACGCTGTCGGCCTCATCGACGATCGCGAAGTGCAGGCCGCGCAGGCGCAGCTGGGCGAGCCGGCTCGCCGCGACGTGCATGGTCTCGAGCTTGAGCCGCACGTCGCTGGCGCGCTGGCCCAGCGCGATGCGGTCGCGCAGGTAGTCGAAGGCGAGATCCTTGTTGGTGCAGTAGGTGATGTTGCAGCCGTAGGCCTGCGCCCGCTCCGGCTGCTCCTGCTTCTCCTTGATGACGCCGACGGTGAGCCCCAGGGCGGCGTAGAGCGGGCGCATCTCCTCGGCGTCGCGCTCGGCGAGGTAGTCGTTGACCGTGACGACGTGGACCGGAAGGCCGGCGAGCGCCGCCGCGCCGGCGGCGAGCGTCGCCGTCAGGGTCTTGCCCTCGCCGGTGGCCATCTGGGCGACGCGCCCGTCGAGGAGGGCGGCGGCGCCCATCATCTGCACGCCGTAATGGCGCTGCCCCTTCACCCGGCCCGACATCTCGCGGATCAGCGCGAACGCCTCCGTGATGTCGGCATCGCGAAAGGTCTTTCGGGCGCGGAGCGCGGCCGTGATCGCCCGGATCCGGCCGTGCAGGGCCTCGTCGGACAAAGCCGCGATCGCGTCCGCCCGCGCCAGGGCATTGCGGGCGATGCGCGCGTAGCGGCGGGCGGCCCAGCCGGCGAGGCTTACCCGGACCCGTCCGATGACCTTCGCCGCGGCCTGATCGAGGCGGCTCGCCTTGAGCGGCTTGCGCTCCGAATAGGCCCGCGCCGCCGGCAGGCGAAAGGCCGGCCCGGCCGGAAACGGGCCCGAGGGGAGGGCGAGGGGGTCAGACATGGAACTGGCTCAGGAAGACCTGGCGCAGGCTGCGCAGCACCCGCCACGCGATCGGCTCCGCCCCGTGATCGAACCGGACGTAGACCCGCTCGCCGAGGACGTTGAAGGGAAGGCCGCCGGCGAGCTGGACGTCGAAGACGAAGATGCTCTGGAGCGCCACCGGCTTCTGCGGGTTGCTGGCATCGACGGCGATGGTGCCGCCGCCCTGCGTCGCGAGGGCGAGGCTCGGGATCTCCTGCTGCGCCCCCGGCACCTCCCGCAGGATCGAGCCGGCGCGGACCTCTTCGGGCTTCTCGGCGAGCCGGGCGGCGACGGCCTGCGTCCGGCTGCGGATCAGATCGACATCGGTCTGCGGCACCACCACCCGCACCACGGGGTCGTCGGCGGTGAGCACGTAGCCGATGCGCTCGCCCCGGCGCAGGTACCGCCCCGGCAGGTCGACCGCGCCGGGCACGATCAGCCGGCCGGCCTGGGCCGCCCGCACGGTGAGGCCGGCCTGCCGCTCGCGGTAGACCCGCAGGATCTCCTGGGTGCTGGCGATCTGCTCCTGGAGGATCTGCGCCTGCACCCGGTCGCCGAGGCGGGCGGCGTCGTAGCGCAGGCGCAGTTCGACGAGCTGCGCCTCCAGCACCGCGACGCGGCTGTCGAGGCTCGGATCCTCAAGCGTCGCCAGGGCCTCGCCGGCCTGCGCGTCGCGGCCGGGCTCGACCAGCAGCGCGGTGAGGATGCCGTCGGTGCGGGTGCGGATCTGCGTGTCGTCGGGCGCCCAGACGACGCCCTGCGCGATCGTCGTGTAGGGCAGGGGAACGACGAACAGCAGGGCGAAGGCCGCTCCCGCGGCGGCGCTCGTCAGGACGATGGCCCGGCCGCGGCGCCGGTTCAGCTTCGGGTCGGTCAGGACGAACTTGATGCCCTTCACCAGCGGCGCGACCACGGTGCCGAACAGCGCGAGCAGCGCCAGCAGCACGCCGAACACGAAGTACTGGGTGGCGATGAAGCTCGCGATGCCGATCGAGACGATGGTGCGGTAGACGAAGGCCGTCACCGCGTAGACGAAGAGCCAGGGCCGCTCGCCCGCGGCGGTCACGGGGCTCTTCGTGCCCTCGATCTTCAGGAGGTAGCGCTCGACCAGGTAGAAGACGTAGCGGTTGGCGCGCGAGCCGAGATTGGGGATCTCGATCAGGTCGGCGAAGATGTAGTAGCCGTCGAAGCGCAGCAGCGGGTTGCCGTTGAACAGCAGCGTCGAGACGCTGCCGATCACCATCACGTTGAAGGCCGCCGCGCGCACGAGGCCCGGTTCGGCCGAGGCCCAGACGATGGCGGCCACGCCCGCCAGGAACAGCTCGACGAAGATGCCGGCCGCCGCCACCATCATCCGCTGCCACTTGCTCGGGAAGGCGGCCGAGGTCGAGGCATCGACGTAGGGCGCCGGGAACAGCACGAGCAGCATGACGCCGACCTCGTGCACCTCGCCGCCCCAGGCCTTGGCGGCGCAGGCGTGACCGGCCTCGTGCAGGGCCTTGATGACGGGGTAGAGGGCCATCATCAGCGCGACGTTCTGCGCCGAGAGCATCTGCCCCGCGACGTCGCCCGTCAGCTCGCCCGCGTGCAGGGCGGCGACGACGAGGCCGGAAATCACGACCGCGAGCCAGACCAGCAGACCCCAGACCGAGAAGAGCGGCCGGAAGAACGGCGCGAGCCGGTCGAGCAGCGGATCGGGGTCGAAGAGCGGGAAGCGCAGGGCGAGCGGATTCTTGACCCGGGCGATCAGGGTGCGGCGCGCGGTCGATTCCGAGCGCTCGGCGAGTTCCGCGAGATCCGGCGGCAGGTCACCCTGGAGCAGGTCCGAGCCGTGGAGCTGCGAGATCAGGCGGATCGTGTCGTCCTGGGTCGGCGGGTCATCCTCGTTGCGGCGGGCGGCGGCCTCCCACACCTCCTGCAGGGTGCGGCGCCCGTCCATCATGCAGAGGATCAGGTTGGCGGTGGGCGACAGCCGGTGGAAGCGCCCGGTCTGGTGGTCCTGCAGGACGTACCAGACCTCGCCGCGAAAGCTCTGCCGGTGGATCTCGGCGTGGCGGCGCAGCCGCGGGCGCAGGGACGCGACCCGGTACCACGACTGGCTGAACAGGGACTGGGACATGCCTCACCCCCCTCACGGCCACCAGTGCCAGAGGGCGAGACGCAGCCAATCGACGACCGGCCGGGCCCAGATCCAGGCGAGCAGCCGCCGGTCCACGTCGACCTTGGCGATGCCCTCCATGCCCGGCCGCAGCCGCGTGGCGCCGTCGGCGATCCGGCCCTCGACCCGGAACAGGTTGCGGCCGTTCCTGGCCTCGGCCACGGGGGTGATGGTCTGGATCGTCAGCGCCTGGGGCTGATCGGGCAGCGAAGTGGCGAGCATGTGCCCGGTCTGGCCCTCGTGCAGGTCGGCGATCACGCGCTCGTCCACGCTGAGCACGACGCGGTAGCTGTCGAGCGGCGCGATCTCGAACAGCACCTGCCCGCGGCTGACGGCGCCGCCGATGGATTGCGAGAGGTCGCCGGAGACGATGAGCCCGTCGAAGGGTGCGGTGAACTTCGAGCGCGCGATCTGCTCGTCGAGCAGCCGGATCTGCGCCTCGGCCTGATCGATCTGGCTCTTGACCACGTTGATCGTGGCCGGCTGGCGGGTCGCCAGCGCCTTGTCGTACTCGTAGGTGCGCTGCTGGCGCTCCGTGACCCAGCGCAGGCGCTCCAGGGCGAGGTCCCGGTCCTCCAGGGCCGCGAGGAGGTCGCCCTTGCGCACGGTGTCGCCGGCCCGGTGCCCGGCGGATTTGAGGTAGCCGTCGTAGGAGGCGACGACCGAGCGGCGCACGAGGCCCTCGACGCGGGCATCGGCGGTCACGCGGTAGTCGGTCTGGATCACCGACAGGGCGAGGACGAGGGCCAGGGCGGCGGCGAGACCCAGCTTGAGCCCGGTCCGGTTCGGGCCGAAGACCAGCCGCGCGCCGTTCATCGCCGCGTCGGCGGCCTTCAGCGCCAGCCAGCGGTCGTTCTGCCGCTTGTCCTCCAGCACCGGTCCGATGGCGGCGGCGCAGGCGCTCACCTGCTCGACCGTCTCCAGGCTGAAGGGCTGGTCGGCGGGCCGCTCCAGGGTGATGGCGCCGACGAAGCGGTCGTCGACCAGCATCGGCACGGTCAGGACCCGGCCGCCATATTGCAGGCGCGCGAGGTCGGCATGCGCCGTCGTGACGGTGGCCTCGTTCTCGGACGCGGGAAACAGGATCAGGCTGCGCTGGTCGATCGCCTCGTTCATGCAGGCGCCGAGGCGGCGCACGAGGTTCATCTCGCGGCCGAACTGGGCCGAGTGCGAGATCGCCGCGATCCGGGTGCTGCCGCGCCGCACGAAGCCGATCGCCGCCCGCTGGCAGGAGAAGGCGATGGCGAGGTCCGTGACCGCGGCGGTGCAGGCGGCGGAGAAGCGCGACTGCTCCAGGACGCCGGCGAGCAGGTCGAGGACGGAGCGCGAGCGGGCCAGGGTCCGGCGCTCGCCGCGCCCGATCAGCTCGGCCTGCTTGGCGACGAGCCACGCGCTGCCCCACTGCACCTGACGGATCGCGGCGCGAAGCTCGTCCTTGTCGAGGCTGTCGAGGGCGAAGGCGGCGACGGCGAAGCACGCTTCGTCGAGCGCCAGCGGCAGGGCGATCCAGGCGCCCGCTCCGTGCGGCGCGGCGCCCGGAAGCGGCCCGGTCTCCGCCATCGCCTGCACGACCGGGCGGTTCTCCCGCAGGGCGGCCTCGGCGGTCTCGCGCAGGCCGGCCTCGCACTCGGACTGGGCCGGGAACACGGAGAGCGGGGCGAGCCCCACCGAGGTCCCCGGCAGCAGGACGCAGGCCCGCTCCGCACCGAGCATCGGCGCCTGGAGCGTGAGCCAGGCGTCCGCCGCCGCCTGGAGCGTCTGGGCGGTCCGGAGCACCTGCCACAGGGCCGGCTCCAGCAGGGAGAGGCGCGCGGCCGGGCCCGCCGCGGACAGACCCGAAACGGGCGAGCCCTCCACCGCCAATCGCTCGCTCATGGCCCCCGGATTCCTCGACTGACGGCGCTCAGGGTCTTGCTGTGGGAAAACCCCGCCGCCGCGTCGGGCGCGGCGCCGGGGCCGGATGGTCAGGCGTCGAGGTCGAGCCGCCCGTGCCGGTTCTCGTACTCGGCCAGGACGCCACCGAGGACGGAGTGCAGGCGCTTGGCCGCGAGCGGCGTCAGGATCACGCGGTTCGAGAGATCGACCACCACGTTCTCGGTCGCGGCGAGGTTCCAGGTCCGGTTGGTGCCGAAGAACAGATCCACCTGCTCGCGGGTGCCCTGCACGTTCACGACGTTGGCGAACTGCGTCGTCATGCTGTCCTCACGCCACTCGATCGCGCGGACCTGATCGGCGGAACCGGGCTTGCTGCTCTCGCTCACGACTGCTCCCTCATCCTCGCGCGCCACCGCGCGACGTCACCTTGGACCCTGTGAAGTCACCGCCGGCCCGATGCCGGAGCGGAACGCGGCGCCCAAGTCCTCGTCAAGATATGGCACGAATAAAGCCGCCCTTGAACGGCGGCTTGCCTTGCGATCCCAGCGAAACCAAGTCGCCTTGCATTTATGGCACACAGGGCGATAGGAGCTATTGCACGGTTTGTGCGATTCGATCACGAATGGAATGTGGCGGCAGCAATGGCCACGAAGAAAAATGCGTTGACCCAGCGTCTCAATTCAAGGCTTCCTCCACGCCCAAGCTTTGACGGGGCGTCCGACTGCCGCCTGCGCGCGGCGTCGCGCTGATGCCGGCCGGGGGGCGGCAGGCAGGATCGGCACCGGAGGCGGCGGGGCCGGATTTTCCGCACGTGGACCGCTTCCTCGAGAGCGAAGCCGCCGCGCACGCCCTCAGCTTCGCCTTCGCATCGGGACTGATCGACCGTCTCGCCCGCCGCTCCGACATCGCGGCGGCCGTTCTCGCCGACGAGTTTCGCCTCGCCCCGCCGCAGCTCGCCTGCCTGACCGGCCTTCTCGTCGGCGCCGGCATCGCCGCCGAGCCGGAGCCGGGACGGATCGGGCTGAGCGAGGCGTTCCGCGCCGTGCTGCCCTGCCGCGACCTCATCGAGGCGAAGCTCGCCTTCGCCGCCGCCGCCTCCGAGGATCTGCGCCGGCATTTCCCCGCCTTCGTCGCGGACCTGCCGGCCTTCATGGCCGCCTCCCGCACCTTCGAGCTGTTCCGCTACGACCGCTGCTTCGAGATCACGCCGGAAAACCTCGACGCGACCCGGCGCTGGGTCGCCTACACCACCTGCCTGACCCGCTACGAGGCCGGCCCCTGCCTCGACCGGATCGAACCCGCTTCCCATCGGCGCCTGCTCGATCTCGGCGGCAACAGCGGCGAGTTCGCCGCCCAGGCCTGCCGCCGCGCCCCGGCGCTCGACGCGACGGTGTTCGACCTGCCCGTCGTCTGCGCCCTCGGCCGCGAGAACCTCGCGGACCGGCCGGAAGGCGCCCGCGTCGCGTTCCGCGCCGGCGACATGCGGCGCGACCCCCTTCCCGAGGGGCACGACCTCATCACCCTCAAATCGGTCCTGCACGACTGGCCGGCGGAGGCGGCCCGCGCCCTGCTCGAACGCGCCGCGCAGGCCCTCGCCCCCGGCGGCCGCCTCGTGATCTACGAGCGGGCGCCCATGGACCTGCGGGCGCGCGCGCCCGGCTACGTCCAATCCGCCGACCTCGTGTTCCAGCCCTTCTTCCGGGAGGCCGACCTGTACACCGAGACGCTGGAAACCCACGGATTCGTCGCGGTCAGCGTGCGCCGCATCGCCCTGGAGGCGCCGTTCCACCTGATCGAGGCGCGCAAGCCCGGCGGTGCGCCGTGAGCACGCCCCTCGTCCTCGCCGTGTCCGGACCGCCGGGCAGCGGGAAATCGACCCTTTGCCGTGCCCTGTCGGACCACTTCGGTGCGCCGGTGCTCGCCTACGACGCCTACGAGGCCATCACCGCCTGGCCGCCGGAGCGGGTGGCGGCGTGGCTCGCCGAGGGCGCCCCCTTCGACGCGGTGCCGCTGCCGGGATTCGCCGAGGATCTGGCACGGCTGCGGCGCGGCGAGCCGGTGCCGGACCGGGAGCGCGGCGGGACGCTGCGCCTGTCGCGGCGCGGTGCGCGGCCCGTCATCGTCCTCGACACCCTGCTCGGCCGAGCCCATCCCGGCACGGGAGCGGAGATCGACCACTTGGTCTGGCTCGACCTGCCCCTCGACGTCGCGCTGGCGCGCAAGCTGCGCAGCTTCACTACGGAGGCCCGGCGCGACCCCTCCGCCGCGCCGGGCTTCCTCGGGGCGCTCGACGCCTATCTCGGCCGCTACGACACGCTGCTGCACCCGGTCTACGCGCTCCAGCGCGAGCGGGTCCGGCCGGCGGCCGACCAGGTCCTCGGGGCCGGCACCCTCGCCGACCACCTCGCCGCCGTCCGATCCGGAATCCCGTCCACCCACGCGGCCGTGCCGACGACGGCGTGAGGCCATGGCGCTCGCGGAGCCCTCTGTCCGATGCTCAGGTCCGAACGCTCCGCACCGCCGCGCCTCGTCGTCGCCGGCGGCGGTCCCGCCGGCTGGATGGCCGCCGCCTCCCTGAAGCGCGCCCTGCGCCGGGTCGGCTGGACGGTGACCCTGGTCGCCCCGGCCCCGGCGTCCGGACCGTCCGGCGCGATCGAGACGCGCCCGGCCTTCACGCGCTTCCTGCAGGGCTTCGGCATCGACGAGGCGATCTTCCTGCGCCGCTGCGCGGCGACCTACCGGCTGGCCGGCCGCTTCGAGGACTGGTTCGCGAGCCGGCAGGGCCATTGGCATCCCTTCGGCGCCTGCGGACCGCGGATCGCCGGTCGCGACCTGTTCCACTACTGGCTGAAACTGCGCGAGGGCAGCGTCGGCATCGCGGCCGGCGATTACGCCGACTACGCGCCGCAGACGCTGATGGCGGCGGCCGGGCGCGGCCCCCACCCGGAGGCGGGCACCTCCTCGCTCGTCGAATCCGGCGACTACGGCTACCACCTCGACCGGGCGGGCCTGGTCCGGTTCTTCCGCGAGATCGCGGTGTCCGAGGGCGTTCGCGTCGTGCCGGGGCGCGTTCGGGCGATCGAGCGCGACCTATACGGCGACGTCGCCACCCTCGTCCTCGACGGGGGCGAGACGGTCGAGGGCGACGTCTTCCTCGATTGCACCGGGGCGGCGGCCGAGATCATCGGCGCCGGGCTCGGCGAGGCATGGGTCGGGGAGGGCGGCCGCGGCGACCGCGTCGCCGCCCTGTCGGCGGCGCGGGAGGCGGAGCCGGCCTCCTTCACCCTCTACCGCGGCCTGGCGGAGGGCTGGGTCGCGTCGCTGCCGCTGGCCGACCGGACCGTCCACGCGCTGGTCTACGACAGCCGCACCACCTCGGCCGAGACGGCGCAGGCGCTCCTGCAGACCGCGTCGGGGAACGCCGGCGAGGTGACGCGGGCGGGGCTGCACACCGGCCGGCGCCGGGCGCCGTGGCAGCGCAACGTCGTCGCCCTGGGCGCGTCGGCCGGTGCGGTCGAGCCTCTGGGAGGCTTCGGCCTCGATCTCGTCATCGCCGCGCTCGAAGCCTTCGTCGCCTACCTGCCGCGCGAGAAGGCGAACGACGTGCTGCGCCGGGCCTACGCTGCGCGGATGAACCGCCGCCACGACGACGCCTCGCAGGCGGTGGCCGCGCATTTCGTCCTCGGTCGCCGGCCCGAGCCGTTCTGGGCCGCCGCCCGCGCCGTCCCGCTTCCCGATCGCCTCGCCGACCGCCTCGACCTCTACGAGACGGCCGGCCATGTCGAGACGGAGGCGAAGGCGGTCTTCGGCGAGGGCGACCACTACCTCCTGTTCACGGGGGCCGACTTCCTGCCGCGCCGTCCCTTCGCACCGGTCGATATCGCCGACGGGCGCGAGATCGGCCGGCTTCTCGCGAGCATCCGGGCGCGCTCGGCCCAGGTCGCCGAGACCATGGCCCCGCATGGCCGCCTGCTGGAGGCCCTCCACGGCCCGGCGCCCGCGACCGGCGCGGCGGTGCGGGTGAGGGCCGCGGCGGCCAAGGAGGGCCCGGCGATCCTGCGGCGGACCCCGGCGGGGGGCCGGCTCGCCGACCTCGTCGCCGGCCTCGGCCAGCCCTTCGGCTACGAGCGCTCGGTGAAGGCCACCTCCGACGGCCTGCAGACGGAGCGCTTCCTCGTCAGCCTGCACCGCAGCAGCCTCGGCCTCGACCCGGCGCAGACCCTCGACAGGCTCGCTGCCGCGCTCGGCCTGCGCCCGCCGGAGCGGGCGGAAGCCGCCGGCCTGATCGGCGGGGCCGACCTCCTCCATCTCGGCTACGAGGACGGGCCGTCCGGCGCGCTCTACAAGCTCTACGTCGAGTGGTCGGCCCAGGCCGACGCGGCGTGGCGCGGGCGGGACGCGGCCGGCGCGGAGCCGATCCTGGTCCACCGCGCCTACAAGTGGCGCGTGGGCGGGACGGAGACGCCGGTGGTGACGCTCTATCACTGGCCGCGGGTGCGCGAGCCCCGGCAGATCGAGGCGCGGCTCCTGTCCCTCGCGGAGGGCTGGGAGGCTTCGGACAAGACCGTGCTCGGCGTCGCCCGAAGCATCCTGCGGCTGGCGCAGGAGCGCGGGCACGGCGCCATCCACTATCTCGAAGCCCGCGAGGAGCCGGGATCGCGCCTCTCCTACGATCTCAACCTCTACGCCTGCGGCTTGACGATGGGGGAGGCGGAGATGGTGATCGGCCAAGCCTTCGTCGATCTCGGAATCCCGCCCCCCGACGCCGCCGAGGTGCTGGCACAGAGGCGCGAGGAGGCCCTCGGCCACGTCGCCGGCGGGATCGGGCGCGACGGCAAGCCCTTCCTCACCGTCTATTCCGGCATGGCCGACGCATGAGCCGCCCCGACCCCGCACGCCTGGAAATGGCCGCCCCGGGCGACCGCTACGCCGATTACTGCCTGTGGGACTACGAGCCGGTCGGGCCGATTGCGGGGCGCCTGCGGCAGGCGAGCCTTCTCTGGCACTCCCTGGCCTGCGCGGGCGCGGATCCCCGGCTCTTCGCGATCTGCGACGCGCTGCGCGCCGGCCTCGGCCCCGGACGCAGCGTCTGGGGCGCCAAGCTCCGGGACGGCGTCACCACCTGGGAGTTCTACTTCTACGACTACGCCCGGCTCGACCGGACGGTCTCGATCGA
The DNA here is from genome assembly GCF_040270385.1 of Methylorubrum podarium. NCBI lineage: Bacteria > Pseudomonadati > Pseudomonadota > Alphaproteobacteria > Hyphomicrobiales > Methylobacteriaceae > Methylorubrum > Methylorubrum podarium. The sequence continues at coordinate 42,273 of NZ_JBELQE010000090.1, forward strand.
GCGCGTGCTGGCGATCCTGGCGCCCTTCGCGCCCTGCGGGCTGCGCTACGCCGGCGCGCGGCCCTACTTCATGTTCTCGCTCGACCTCGACGACGCGCTGGCGCGGGGCGAGCGCGACCTCGACCGCCTCAACATCTATGTCGGCAATCCGGGCAGCGCGGTCTCGTCGGGCCTCAGCTACGGGCTCTCCGCGCAGGGCCTCGTCTTCGACAACCTCTACAGCTTCTTCGACGCCGCGCGCGAGGGCGAGGCGATCCGGGCCAAGGCCGCCTGCTCGGCCCATCTCGACCTGCCCGGCCTCGATCTCGACGCGATCCTGTGGCCCGAATTGATGCGCTGCGGCGTCGTGGTCGTGGCCAACAAGCGCCTGTGCGACGGAGTCTACTTCTCGCGCGTCGGCATCGACGGGCTGATCGCCTTCCTCGACCGGCTCGCCTATCCGCCCGCGATCCGCGACTTCGTGCAAGCCGAGCGGCGGCGCCTGTCGCACCTGCTGTTCGATGTCGGAATCGACTACGCGGTGATCGACGGCAGGCTGACGGTGACGAAGAGCGCGTATTACGGTCTCCTCTGAAGGGGCGGGACAAGATGGGACGCTACGACCACGCGGCTTACGTCTCCCTGACGATGGAGTTTCGCTGCAACCTCAAATGCATCCACTGCATGATCGAGGGCACGATGGACCGGCTCGCGCCGGAATCGGACGCGCATTTCGAGGAGATCCTCGCCCGCAACGCCCGGGAGCGGCGCTGGACCGGGCTGATCCTGACCGGCTCCGAGATCACCCTGCGGCGCGACCTGCCCGAACTGGCGCGCCGGGCGAGGGCGAGCGGTTTCTCCCATGTCCGCATCCAGACCCACGGCATGCATCTCGGCCAGCCGAGCTTCTGCCGCCGGCTGGTCGAGGCCGGCGTTGACGAGTTCTTCGTCTCCATCGCCGGCAGCGACGCGGCCAGCCACGATGCCCTCACCCTGGTGCCGGGCTCGTTCGAGCGGGCCCTTCGCGGCCTCGAAACCCTCGATTCCATGGAGGGGGTCGAGACCCTCACCAACACCGTGGTCACCGAGCGGAGCTACCGCCTCCTGCCCGATCTCGTCGACCGGCTCGCCCATCTCGAGCGCCTGACCCAGATGGAGTTCTGGGTCTACTTCCCGATGTCCGAGCGCGACGAGAAGGGCCTCGTCGCCCGTCACGCCGACGTCCTGCCCTACCTGCGCGCGGCGGTTCTGCGCGCCCGCGCGCTCGGACGGGCCGTCGAGGTGAAGAACTTTCCGGAATGCCTGCTGGGCGACCTCGGCGATGCGCTCGTCAACGGCCAGCCCGAGCTGCATATCGATCCGGATTTCTGGCGCGAATTCGAGCGCAACGGCTTCTACCAATGCGTCCACCGGGACGTCTGCACGTCCCGCGAATGCCTCGGTCTCAACACCGCCTACATCGAGAAATTCGGGCTCGAGGCCGACCTCGTCCGCCCGTTGCCCGGCGCCCGGCGGCAGGGCTGGAGCCGGGCCCCGGCCTGAGCCGGCGGCGCTTCCGACGTTCTCCGCCGAAAGGGGTCTTCGGAACGCGACTCCGTGTCAGCGGCTTCCGAGCCGGGGCCACCAATCGTGGAGCACTTCGAGATCGGTCCGCGCGTCCTTCTGCGCCAGCGCGACCTGCTCGGCCCGGAACTCGCTCGCCGTGATGCCGAACTGGGCGCGGAAGCTGCGGCTGAAATGGACCTTGCCGCGGAAGCCGAAATCCGCCGCGAGCCGGGAGAGGCGGCGCGTCTCCAGCGGATCGCTGAGGGCGGCCCGGACCGCCAGGAGACGCCGCTCCTGGACCGAGCGCATGATGCCGCCGTAGGGAGCGAACATCCGGTAGAGGGTCGCGCGCGAGACGCCGATCTCGCTGGCGATCATCTCCGGCGACAGGTCCGGCGAGGCGAGGTGGGTGCGGATCGTCTGCTCGGCGAGCGCCAGATGCGTCGTGGCGAGGGCCGGCGTCTCGACGATCTCCTCGGCACGGGAGGGATCGAGCAGCGCGCGCAGGAAGTCGAGCGTCTGCGTCACGACCTCTTCGACGTCCGGCTCTTCGAGGAGCGTGCTGCGTTCGCGCAAGGCGATGAGATGCGCGGCGAGCAGCCGGTTCCGCCCGGGATCGAGCCGCGGCGGCAGCGGATTGTCGGCGAGCCCCCGCAGCAGCACCCGCGGGACGATCAGCGCGACGGTGTCCGACGAGGCGGCGAGCGTGTCGACCTCCTGGGCGAGGTCGATGATCGCGACCTGCGACGACCAGATCGTCGTTTGCCGGCCACTGATCAGGCCGTTGAAGCCGCCGACATTGTAGAGGTGGAACAGGATGTGGTCCGGTGTCCGGGCGATGAGGTCGCGGTCGCGGCGATAGCTCTGCGCGCAGAAGACGACCCGCGCCACCATGATGTCGCCGATCACGGCACCGCTCGCCGAGCCGGTCGGACTGCGCTGGTCGGGATGGAAGGCCCGCGGTTCGAAGAGAGGACCGACGACCCCTCGCCAGATCTCGGCCGCTTCCGCGTGCGGCAGTCCGGTGGTGAGGTAATCCAGTCGATGGAGGGACGTCACTGGAGACTCAGCTTCCGAGGCAACCATGAGAGAACTTTTTCGAATCCGAAATGTGACGAACGCGGCCATGAAAACGATGCGGAATTCACGACGGCGCTGCTTTCGGATGACGTCAACGCAGAATGCCCCGGGGCGGAATCATCAAATCTTCTGGCATCTCAGGCATAAATCAGTCATAATCCTTATTAACCTCTAAATGTGTTGATCAGAGTCCGCATTTCGCCCATGCGGATTGCGATTTCGGCAGAATTAAAGGAGGCGGCGTCGGTTTCAAGAGCTGATGCTGTCCGCAGCAATGCCACGCCGCGGCGAGCGCCCCCGGTCGGCGGTCCAAAATCCGCACGCGGACAGCGTCTTTGCAATGCTTCTCTGTGTAATCCGATTGCCGCTTGCTCGCTTCCAAAGCAATTCGCATTACATCATCGGAAAATTCGATACGAAACGGTATAGATTTTCTCAGATATCAGGGATCGATCTGGCAGCCGATGCTCGGCTGCATCGGGCGGGATCAGACCGGCAAGGTTGATCTCATCGATCCCACCGCAAACCCCGTTCGGTGCGCTCGATGATTGCGTGATGATTGAAAGTGCGGACCCACCTCCGGCCGGTGCCAGCCCCGTCGACGGCATGACTATTTTTGCGAGGACATCGATCGCGATTGCTTCCACGGCTTCGAGATTCGAAATGGATCCGCCCGGATTGGTCACGGCAAGAGGGGACCGCCCCGCGCAACGGGCGGGATCTGAGACGCTGGGTCAATCGAAATGCTGAACAATCCCTCTCCAAGGGGGTGCGGTACTGATATGCAGCAGGACGCGAAGATGCGGGAATCGCACAAGCGTCGCAATGTGGGGTCGGAATGAGTAAGCAGCTTCTCATCTATGAGCGTGCCGTACCGGTGACCCGGCAGCGTCACGGATCGTGGTCAGTCAAGGCCGGCGCGTCGTTTGATTTCGCGCGGGGCGTCAACTCCGTTCCGCTGATGGTCGCCGAGTTTCCGAACGCCGCGGCCGAGTTCACTATCGTTTTTGGTGGCGCGGAGGATGAGATCATCCCGGTCGCGCTGCTCGGCATCCGCGACAGCGAGAACCTCTACGTCTCCGAATCCGGCGCCTGGGCCGGCACCTACGTCCCGGCCTTCCTGCGGCGCTACCCGTTCGTGTTCTCCAGCGACAACGCGAACGATGCCGACGCCACCTTCACGCTCTGCGTCGACGAGGATTTCTCGGGCTGTAACGACGAGGGCCGCGGCGAGCGCCTGTTCGATGCCGACGGCGAGCGCACGCAGTACCTGCAGAACGTCCTGGGCTTCCTCCAGGCCTACCAGGTGCAGTTCCAGCGCACGAAGCTGTTCGTGAAGCGCCTCCAGGAGTTCGGCCTGCTGGAGCCGATGCAGGCGCAGTTCACGCTGCGCAGCGGCCAGCGCTCCACCCTGTCCGGCTTCAGCGTGGTCAACCGCGATCGCCTGAAGGCGCTTTCGCCCGAGCAGCTCGCCGAGCTGATGCAGGCGGACGAGATGGAGCTCGTCTATCTGCACCTCGCGTCGCTGCGGAACCTGACGCCGATTGCCGAGCGGATCGGCGGTCCGGTCGATGCCGCCCAGGCTCCGGAGACGGCGCCGGCCTCGCCGGCCGACTTCGAAACCTCGGGCAACGCCTGACCGGTCGGCGCCCCTCCGGGGCGCCGCCGCAAATTTCAAGACCTGCTTGTGCCGATCCCGGCCACCGTTGCGTGGGCCGGGAAATGCTGTCTGTCGCGCGCTTGCCGAGGGCGGGTGCGTTCCGTTTTGGAGAGAGCGGCCATGGCTTTTCCGTTCAAGTCGGAAGGCTTCTGGGGTCCCCTGTTCCGCCGCCGCGACCGCGCCCGGACGGCGGTGGAGACGCCGCGCGCGCCGCGGCCGTCCAAGCGCCAGCTCGTGCTGCGTCTCAAGGCGAAGGCCGACCGCCTCTTCAATCGTGACCGGCTGATCTTCGATCCGCTCGAGCCCCGCGTCCTCCTCGACGCCAGCGCGGCCTACCAGATCAACGTCCCGCTCGACCAGCAGACGGCGGAGCACAAGGTGCTCGTCGAGCTGATCGAGATGAACCAGGCCGCGACGACGGACGCCGCCAAGGTTCAGCAGGTACAGGTCTTCGCCTACAGCTCCAGCGGCGGGAAGGGAGCCCAGCTCCACACCTTCGGCGACATCTCCGCGAGCAACAGCAACTTCACGATCGAGGGAACGAGCCAGAAGGATCGCATCGTCGTCGACGTCGCCTCGTTCGAGCGGCTGACCGGCAGCACGAAGCCGATCCTGTCGTTCTCCGACCCCGCGAACGATGGCGGCTCGACCGACAGCGGCGACACGATCGAACTTCTCAACCGGGCCAAGAGCGGCGACACGCTCGGCGCGACCTTCACGCTCGACAGCCGCAACACCGGCAAGATCACGGCCGGCAATTTCGAAGGCAATTTCGCGGGCATCGGCAACCTCGTCGGCGCCGCGGGGGCCGACGACACGCTGATCGCGGGTTCGGCGGGCGGCATCCTCGACGGCGCCTTCGGCGGCGGCAAACACGGCCTTCAGATCGATTTCTCGGCCGTGTCGTCGAGCATCGACGCCACGCTGAAGCGGTCGGACTCGGATCCGGGCCGCTACCTCCTGCAGCGGTCGAGCCAAGCGAACGGCGCGGCCGCGACCTTCGCGGCGGTCGCCTTCACCGTGCCGTCGACGAATCTAGGCGTCCTGCTCGGCATCGGCAGCGACACGCTGCGCTTCGAGACCCTGCCGCCGGGCCCGTCCTTCACCGTCTCGGGCGGAGCGGGCGCCGACACCATCGTCTTCGACACCGCGCTGCAGGTGGCGACCGGCAACATCGACCTGACCTTCGACGGCGGGGACGGCGACGACACGATCAACCTGAACAAGAACCTCGAAGCCGTCGCCGGGAGCCTCGCGGTCACGTTCCGCGGCGGCGCGGGCGACAACAGTCTCACCGTCGGCGATGCGGCTCAGATCCGGGCGAGGGACGGGGTCGTCTTCACGGCCGGGGCGACGGTGGCACCCGTCCTGACCACCACCGGCAGCGCCTCGGAGGTCACCAGCACCGCCAAGATGGGCGTCGTCGTCAACCAGAACGCGGTGATCGGCGGCGCTTCGGTGGCGATCCAGGTCACGGGCTCGACCACGATCGCCAACGGCGACACGAATGCCGGTGCGGCCAAGCTGTCGGTCGACGCGACCACCGCCGCGACGATCAGCCTGGCGGGCCGGATCGAGACCGCGGGCGAAGCCGCGCTCACCACGAGCGTCGTCAATTCCGCGACCCTAACCTCGACGCGCGCCTCGCAGCTGCGAGAGGTCTCGGTCAAGCAGAAGAACGCCTCGACGGTCACCGTCGGCGCCCAGGGCGCCGTGAACGGCGGAACCGTGAAGCTTGCCGCCGACACGCAGGCGAACGTCGTCATCAAGGCGATCGGCCTCGTCCTGCCGGGCGCCGAGACCATCACCGATGCGGCCAAGCTGACCGCGGAGACGATGTCCGCGATCCTGAAGGGCGAGGCCGATCTCGGCGCCGTCCTCAGCGCGACGAGCAACGGACAGACCGATTCGGTCGCCGAACTCGCCGCGAAGGGCTTCATCAAGAAGGCGAAGACGTCGATCGAGAACGAGACGCGCGTCTCGGTCGCGGCCACCGGGCAGGTCCGGCAGAGCGGCGTCGGAACAGTGGCCGGCAGCGATGCCGCCGTCCTGATGGCGGCGACCGACGAGACCAACGTGCGGACGCGGCTCGTCGCCACGGACGGGGTGAAGGTGCCGGCAATCGGCCGCACCCTCGATCTGCCGGGCATGCTCAACCCCTTCGCCCTGAGCGCCGAGCAGACCGTCAAGCGGGTCACCGCGGTCGATCTCGGGCTGGCCGCGGACGCGACCCTGCCCGCGACGGCGCCGGACGCCGCCGCCGCGAAGATCGTCGACGCGGCGGGAGCGGTGGCGCTCCAGGCCGGCAATTCAGGCGTGATCACCACCCGCATCCGCGCGGCGACCGAGGCGCCCGATCCGAACAATGCCACCAAGCAGATCGCCGGCGATGGCGGCGACGGCCTCGACGGCGAGCCGGATGACGGCTCGCTGCCCGCGCCGATCAAGACCGGCTACGCGGACACCACGGTGGACGACACCGTGCGCGTGGTCGTGCGCGGCGTCTCCCTCGCCGCCGCCTCGCTGCGGGCCGCCGCCGGCAACGACACGTCGGTCGAGTCGCGGGCGATCCAGGCGCAGAACGCCCTGAAGGGCAGCACGACCGCGACCGCCGCGGCCTCGCGCCTGCTGGCCCGCACGGGCGCGGTGTCGGTCACCGCGATCGACACCGCCACGGTCTCGGCCATCGCCGAGCCGGTGGACACGGACACGCTGCGGGACACCACCACCGCGGGCATGACCCCGGAGCAGTTGGCGGCCCAGGCGGCCCAGGAGAAGAAGGAGCGCGAGTTCCTCGGCCTCGGCCGCGGCTCGGCCATCAACCTCGCCGAGCGCGACGTGACGGCTGCGCTGACCGCCAGCGAGACGAGTGCGGCCGCCGACGTCACGCTCATCGCCCAGAACGCCCTCGAGCTGACGGCCGAGGCCCAGGCCACGGGCGTCGCCAGCATCCTCGGCGCGGCGGGCACCATCGCCGTCAACATCGTGCTGGGCAGCACCGGGGCGACGGTCAGCGGCGGCAGCGTGAAGGCCATGACCGGCGACGTCGTCGTCAGCGCCGCCGACATCTCGACCGTCGATGCCCGCGCCCGGACCACCGTCGATTCCGCCTCGCGCGACGGGCAGCTCGTCGTCACGGTTCCGGCGATCGGCGCCGCCGCGGCCTTCAACATCGTCGGCTACAAGCTCGACGGGATGGGCTCGTCGAGCATCATCCCGAAGATCCTCAGCGCCTCGGTCGATACCATCCTCGGCACGGGCCTGCTGACCGCCACGGCGACGCAGACGATCCGCGCGCGGATCGAGGGCGCGAAGGTCGAGGCGGGCGGGCGCGTCCAGGTCACCGCGGCGAGCGCGGGCACGGTCAACGCCACCGTCAGCAACACCATCGCCAACAAGACGCCGGAGCAGACGCTCGCCGACGACATCAAGGCCGACGTGAAGCGGCGGGTGCTCAACAACGTCAAGAAGCCCTCGGCCGCCACGCAGAACAACGTCGCCACCGCCGGGACCGCCAGCATCGGCGGCATCATCTCGACCAACCGGATCGCCCGAGCGGCCTCGGCCGAGATCGTGGCGCTGACGACGCCGGGCGGCACCACCGCGGCCGACGTGACCGGCACCGGCGCGCTCGACGTGTTCGCGTCGGACCGGGCGACGATCAACGCCAACGTGAAGCTCGTCGCCTCCAGCCAGGCCGCGAGCGACGGCGGCCTCGACCCGAACCTCAAGCGCACCGCCTTCGATTTCAAGGCGAGCAAGAGCGGGGAGGTCGAGCTCAAGCTCGGCAAGCGCGTCGTCCTCGACTTCCCCGGCGCGCTGAACTCGGCCCCGCGCCTGGAGCGGGTGAAGGGCGCGCTGCCCGTCCCCGCCAAGGACGCGATCGCCGGCCGGCTGCCGGCTCCGTCGCCGACGATGCAGAGCATCGCGCCGGGCGTCTTGGTGCTCGTCAGCCCCGGTCACCCAGCCGGGAAGGGCGAGCCCAACACCTACTACTTCTACAAGCCGAACACCGCCTCGGCACCGATGGACCTCGCCGGCGCCGATTTCACCGATACGACGACGTGGCAGAAGATCGGGGAGAAGGGCGCCGTCTACGCCTGGATGGGGACCGACGGGTTCAAGACGACCCTCAAGGACCAGCCCTACGGCGAGCGCGACTACTGGCGCCGCGTCGGCGACGGCGAGACCCAGCCGAGCAAGACCACGGGCTCCGGCGCGACCTCGGCGGGCGGCATCGTCTCGCGCAACGATATCCGCGGCGGCGCGACGGCGATCATTGCCGGCAACGCGAAGGTCAAGGCCGGCAGCGTCGCCGTCTCCGCCGAGCGCAGCGCGGTGATCACGGCGAAGGCCGACGCCACCGTCGAGGCGGTCGCCACCATCCGCGAGCAGCAGGGCCGCACGGCGGACGACAAGCCGGGTACCGGCACGCCGAGCCCGGTCCCGGGCCGGACCTCGATCTTCGATCGCAGCGGCACCGGCACCAACGGCACGCAGACCTCCGCCTCGAACGCCCTGGCGGTCAACGCGGTGATCGCCACCAACGCCATCCTCTCGGCGGCGACGGCCCGCATCGCCGATTCCACCGTCGAGACGACGGGGACGGACGGCGCGGTCTCGGTCAGCGCCAAGACCGGCGGCTCGATCACCTCCAAGGTCGATGCGCAGGTCACCGCGCTGTCGAGCGGTCCTGCCAATACCGGCGACGGCTCCGCCGCGACGGGCGGCACGACGACGGGGACGGCGGAGCCTCCGACCACCTCGGCCCGGGCGGCCGGCATCCAGCTCGCCTTCAACGCGATCGGCTTCGAGCTCGGGAATCTCGGCTTCGCGACGCTCGACGCGCTCGTCGGCACCAATCTCGGCAGCCCGGCGACGCAGCAGGCGGTGGCCGAGATCGCGAATTCGACGGTGACGGCCACGGGCACGGTCAGCGCGACGGCCGTGTCCGGCGGCGAGATCGACGCGACGCTCGGCAACAAGGTGACGGCCTCCGCCCGCGCGGCCAGCGCCGATGCGCTGGCCGTCTCCGGCATCGTCGCCATGAACCGGGTGAGCGGCGCCGCGCGCGCCGCGATCGACGCGCCGCTGAAGACCGTCTCCGGCACCGACGTGACGGTCACGGCGACCGACTCCGTCAAGATCGCCAGCACCACCACGGTCGGCGCCTCGGCCAAGGCCGTGAGCACCGGCTCCGTCAGCGGCGTCGACAAGTCCGCCGACGCGCTGCTGAACGAGTACACGTACACGACCAAGTCCGGCCCGCGGAAGCTCGCCTTCGGCGACAAGATCCGCCTCAGCGACACCTGGAGCGGCAAGGGCGAGAAGGGCGCCGTGTACCAGTACATGGGCCAGGACTTCACGGGGAACGTCGATCTCGGCTTGCTCACCGGGTCGCCCGGCTCGGACGGGAAGTTCCCGCCGGTCGATTCCCGGCTCGATTTCAGCGATTTCGCCCTCTGGAAGAAGCTCGACGCCACCAACGTGGTGCCCGGCGGAACCAGCGGCTCGCAGCCGCGGGTCGGCAAGGTCTCGTCGACCGGATTCGGGGGGATCTTCTCCCGCAACGACGTCTCGGGCCGGGCCGAAGCGTCGATCGTCGCGGCGTCTCTCGCCGCCCGCGGCGACGTGACGGTCGCCGCCAAGTCGACGGGCTCCATCAAGGCGACCGACACCAGCGTCATCAGCGGCGGGACGGCCGTCAACGGCGTGCTCGTCTCCAACACCGTGCTCAACGGCGCCACCGCCTTCATCAAGGACACGCTGCTCGACGGCGGCGGCCTCGACGGCGCGGGCCAGCGCACCGGCACCGGCGGCGCCGTCACGGTCACGGCCACCAACACCTCCGACATCGACGCCAGCGCCAAGGGCAAGACCGCCGGGGAGGCCGGCACGGCGCTCGGCTTCACCCTCGCCTTCAACACGGTGGGCTTCGCCCAGCAGAACCCGCTCTTCAACGCCGTCGACACGATCGTCGGCGATCCGCTGATCGCCACCGCGACCGGGGCCGAGAAATCCGCCGGGGCGACGGCCTTCATCACCGGCAGCCGGCCGATCAAGGCCGGGCGCGACGTCACGGTCGCCGCCGACAGCAGCGCGCAGATCAAGGCGATGGCCGGCAGCGAGGTGTCGCAGGCCGACACGGCCTCCACCGTCTACAAGGCCGAGACCGGGGCGCAGGGCATCTCGGCCGGCGCCGTGCTCGCCTCCAACAAGGTCAGCGCCCGGGCCGTGGCCTATATCGGCGCCGAGGAGGAGACCGCGCAGCCCTCCGGCCAGCCGGCGAGCGTGACCTCGACCGGCGGCAGCGTCGTCGTCACGGCGGCGAACCGCTCCGGCATCGACGCGTCGAGCACGACCATCTCGTCCTCGGCGGTGTCGGGCAGCGTCGCCGAACTGGCCAAGAAGGCCGTCGCGACCGCGCAGAACATCTACGACTACACGACGAAGTCGGGCGAGCGGACGCTGAAGACCGGCGACCGCGTTCGTCTGGGCAACGATTACACCGGGGCTGCCGGTCCGAAGGGCGAAGACCCGGCGGTGAAGGGGCAGGTCTACATCTATATCGGCGCGTCGGCGAAGCTGGATCTCGGCGCCGGCACGACGAACTTCGCCGATTCGACGAAGTGGTTCGCCGTCTCCGAAGGCGCGACGGTCACGACCAAGCCCGCGACGGCGGCATCGACCCCGTCGACGGACACGACCACGGAGTCGAAGTCGGTCACCTCGACGGACGGAAAGACCACGACCACCGTCACCCGGCTCAAGGCGCGCTACACCACCAACGACTTCAATCCGTCCCTGCGCACCGGCGAGACGGTGCTGTTCAAGACGAACAACAAGGGCGCGAAGGGCACGGTCGGGACGATCTACATCTATCGCGGGCCCGACAACACCGAGGTCAATCTCCAGACGGAGGATTACACCAGCGACAACTGGATCCCGGCGGCGGCCAAGGCCGTGATGCCGGCGATCGACAAGGTGTCCGACGTCACCACGCCGGCCAAGACGACGAACGGCACCGTCACCCCGCCCTCGACGGCCCGGACCCCGGCCTCGTCCTCCAAGTCGATCGGCGGTCTGATCGTCTTCAACGAGGTGAATGGCGGCGCCACCGCCCGCGTCACCGATGCCACGGTGAAGGCCGGGGCCGACCTCACGGTCTCGGCCAAGGACGCGGCCAACATCGCCGCCACCCTCATCACCACGGTGACCGCCTCCGGTGGCGCCTCGTTCGCTTCGAAGCCGCCGGCGGGGACGACCGCCGGGACCGCTCCGGGCGACGGCAGCGTGATCGCCGCCAACGGCCTCGCCGCGACCAACGTCGTGCGCGGCGGCGCCGCGGCCTCCGTGCTGCGTTCGACGGTCGAGGCGACGCGGGGCGACCTCGCGGTGAAGGCCGAGAATACGGCGGGGATCGACGCGCGCCTGCGCGCCTCCTCGGCGACGTCGGGCGGCGGCCAGGGCGGTGTTTCGGCCGCCGTCACCCTCGCCTTCAACTCGGTGGGCTACGAGACCCAGAACCTGCTGTTCAACACCGTCGACGCGCTGATCGGCTCGCCGACGATCTCGGACGCCTTCGGCAACGAGACCGGCTCGGGCGCGACCGCGACCATCGTCCAGTCCGGGGCCACGGCCGGCGGCGACATCACCGTCGCGGCGGTGTCGAGCACCAAGATCAACGCGACCATCAGCAACGCCGCCACCTCCTCTACCGATTCGATGAAGGGCTCGGGCGGCACCGGCTTCGGCGTGGTGCTCGCCTCGAACAAGGTGAGCGGGCGCGCGACCGCGACCATCGACAACACCGCCGACACGAGCAGGACCGTCGCCGCGGGCGACGCGGTCACCGTCTCGGCGACGGATTCCAATACCATTGCCTCCAACGCGCAGCTCGTGACGAGCTCCACCGTCGTGAAGACCGACGGCGGCACGCTGACCAATCAGGCCAAGCTCAACAAGTTCCTGCCCTCCGACTTCTCGACGAACCCGAACGAGGTGCAGTCGGCGACGATCCAGTCGAACCTGATCAAGAATCGCGCCGACCTGCTTCCGGCCGAGATCAACAAGCTCGAAGCCGAGATGTGGGCCGAGGTCGCGCGGATCAAGCAGGCGATCCTCGACGCGCAGGCGGAGCCGCAACGGTTCGCCCAGCTGTTCGACAACGCCCAGCTCACGCTCAAGAGCCGCCCGGCGGCGAGCGACTATCTCAAGAGCGTCTACACCACGCTGGCCGACGCGATGAAGGCCGCGATCGACCTCGTGCCGGCCAACAACCGCACCGATCTCAAGAAGAATCTCACGGATGCCGAACGGGCGCTGCGCCAGGAGACGCTGGGCAACGTCCTCGACAACTCGGTCGCCGACGCGGCGCGCGACACCGCCTACAAGTACGCGGCGGAGGCCGCGCTCCTCGGCCTGATCGACGATGCCGCCCTGCGGGCGAGCCCGATCGAGGCCAGGCAGACCGTCGGCGACATGATCGGCCGCCAGGTCACCATCCTGCGCGCCAATCGCGAGGCCGTGGCCCAGATCGAGGCACTGCGGAACACGCTCAACACCTATCTCGCCCCGTTCGGTCTCAGCACCGACATGATCGCCACCCTCGATCTGACCGCGTTCGGTCAGGTCAAGAAGACCGCGAACCTTCAGGACGTGACCTTCGGCGCACGGGTGCGCATCGCCGACGACTACGCCGCCGGCGCCAACAAGGCGCCCTACAAGACGACCGACGGCAAGGAGATCTCGGTCAAGACCGGCGACACCGTCTGGGACAACGGCAACAATTCGATCCCCGGCGGCGCGGTCTACAAGTATGTCGGCGAGGCGACCCTGCTGAAGCAGCAGCCGAGCGCGATCAGGTTCGACACCCAGACCAACGGCAAGCCCGACTGGGTCAAGATCTCCTCCAAGCCGAGCGTCTACGCCGCGAACGAAATTTACATCTACATGGGCGAGGCGGCGAAGATCGACCTCGCCGCGCAGGATTACAGCGACAAGACGCTGTGGAAGCGCGCCCTCGACTCGAACTTCATCCCCGACGGCTTCGTCATTCCCGGCACGACGACGACGCCGACCCAGCCAGCGCCCGCTTCCACCGATCCGACGACGCCCCTGCCGGTCGGCGATCCCTCGAAGAACAATCCCCAGCCCACCGCCACGCCGCAGAACGCGGCCGCCCTCGCCATCGGCGGGCTCGTGGTGGTCAACAGCGTCCATGGCGCCGCCGCCGCGTCGATCACCAAGGCAGCGGTGACCACGGGAACGGGCGCCGTCACGGTGGCGGCGCAGGAGACGGCCACGATCACCGCGACCGCCGACAGCGCGGCGACGGTGAAGTCCGCCGATTCCTACAAGAAGACGGCGCCGGCCAGCACCGGCACCGGGACGACGCCGCCCGCGACGGGCACGCCGGGCGCGGGAACGCAGACGCAGACGAAGAGCCTCGCGCTCGGCGGCATCATCGCCACCAACAGCGTGCTCGGCGCGGCCGACGCCAAGATCGTCGACAGCACGGTCACGACGGGGGCCGGCGGCGTGTCCGTCACCGCCTCGAACACCGCGACGATCGACGCCACCAACAAGACCACCGCCACCAGCGACGTCGCCGCGGTGGCGCTCACGCTCGCCTTCAACACCGTCGGCTGGAAGGACCAGAACGTCCTGTTCCGCGCCGCGGACACGATCACCGGGCAGCCGCTGATCGCCGAAGCCTTCCACAACGACGACACGCCTTCCGGCGCCAGCGCGCAGATCCTGCGCACCGCCGTGACGACGGCCGCGACCGGCGCGGTCACCGTCGCCGCGACCGCCGATGCCGGCATCAACGCCGTCGTCAGCAACAAGTCGAGCGCCTCCGGCAACGTCCTCAAGGATGCCAGCGCCTACGCCCTCGGCTTCGTGCTCACCGGCAACATGGTGAACACCCGCGCGCTCGCGACGATCGACAACACCGGCTCGGGCAAGTCCGTCGAGGCCGGCGGCGCGCTGACCATCCAGGCGGACAGCGCCGGCTCGATCACCTCGGCGAACAGGCTCTCCGCCCTCGCGAGCCTGACGAAGCCGAGCGTTCTCCAGGACTTCGCCGAGAAGATCCTCGCGAATTACGACTACACCAAAAAGTCGGGCGAGAAGAACCTCAAGTTCGGCGATCTCGTCTACAACAAGGAAAACGGCGACGATAAGGTCTACGTCTATATCGGCGCGAGCCAGCCGGTTCAGCTCAAGGATGCCGACTTCACCGATGCGACGAAGTGGCGGCTCAACAATGCCCGCGAGTTCATCAAGTTCCTGCCGCCGGGCGTCCTGAACCTCGCCGACAGCAAGGATGCCAGCCCGTCCAGCACCAAGCCGGCGGAGGGATCGACCTCCGCCTCGGACACCGCGGCGGCGAAGCCCTACGCCGTCGCCGTCAGCGGCATCCTCGTCTCGAACGACGTGCGCTCGACCGCCGAGGCGACCCTCAGGAACACCAGCGTGAGCCGGGCGGGCGACGTCACCGTCGCCGCGACGCAGACCGGCACGATCGAGGCGTCGGTCACGAGCAAGGTCGAGTCCAAGCTGAAGCCCGGCACCAAGCCGGGGACGAAGGGGGCCGTCGCCGTCGGCGCGGTGATCGCGGCCAACGTCGTCACCGGGTCGAGCACGGCGACCGTCATCGGCTCGAAGCTCGGCGATGCCGGGGCCGGCCGGACCGTGGGCAACGTCACGGTCGAGGCCGCGGATGCCGGCACGATCACCGCGACGGTCAGCAGCATCGTCGAATCCTCCGAAACCGCCGTCGGCGTCACCGCGGCCTTCAACAAGATCGGCACGCCGAGCCAGAACGTCCTGTTCGACCTCTCCGACGCGATCGTCGGCACCGATCTCGGCACCACGATCCAGGGCGCCAACGCCTTCGCGGCCACGGCCTCGATCTCCGGCCAGTCGATCAACGCGACCGGTCTGGTCAAGGTCTCCGCGAAGTCGAATGCGACGATCACCTCCGAGATCAAGAACGCCGTCACCACGGTCGGCGCCACCGTGACCAGCGTCGGCGCCGTGGTCGGCCTCAATTTCGCGCGGCTCGCCACCTCGGCGACCCTGTCCGGCATGGACAGCGTCAAGGCGGCCGGCGTCACGGTGAGCGCCCTCAGCACGTCCAAGATCGACGCCGTGGTCACCGCGCCGGTGACGTCGGTGGCCTACCGGATGCAGTCGCCGGATCCGAACGCCCAGGGCTCGTCCGGCGGCGGCCAGACCGGTGGCCAGACCGGCACCCAGACCGGCCACACGGTCTCGGTGGCCCTCAGCATCGCCCGCAACACCATCGTCGAGGAGACGCTGCTCGCCGCCATCGACGAGGTCGGCGAGGTGACCGCAAGCGCGGGCGACGTGCGCGTTCTCGCCACGAGCGGCGCCGCGATCAACGTCAAGGCGACCGCCACGGCGATCGCGGTGCTGCTCAGCACCGAGGACGGCAAGAACATCGGCTTCGCCGGCGGCGGCGCCCTCGGCTTCAACACGATCCTCGGCGGCGCCGAGGCGCGCATCTCCAGCACCAGGACCGCCACGGTCAGCGCGAACGGCAATCGCGCCCCGGATGCCGACGGCACGGGCGGACAGGGCAACATCACCGTCTCGGCCGTCAGCGCCTCCTCGATCGAAGCCTCGGTCCAGGCGGCGGCCGCCGCCGTGGTGATCGGCAAGGGCGAGTCGCAGGCGGTCGCCATCGGCGTCACGCTCGCCTTCAACATGATCGGCTTCTACGGCAGCGGCCTGCCGACCGGGACGAACTTCAAGGAGGGCACCACCCGCTCCTTCGACGTCCGGGCCGGCGTCACGGGCACGCGCCTCACGGCGGGCCGCCGGGTTCTGGTCGAGGCGTCCTCCCAGGCCTCCATCACGGCGAAGACGCTCGCGGCCGCGGTCGCGGTCGGGGCCTCGACCGGCGGAAGCCAGCAGAGCAGCGGCAGCAACGTCGCCGGCACCGGCGGCGGTCTCTACGTCGGCAACAAGATCGTCACGACCACGACCGCGGTGATCGACGGCAGCACCGGCACCAACGATGCGGTGAAGGCGGGAACGGGGGGCATCTCCGTCTCTGCGGCCGATACCTCGACGATTCGAGCGACCTCCGTCGCCCTCGCCGTCTCGGCGAACCTGAGCGGCAAATCCAGCAGCTCGGGCACCCAGCCCAGCGTGGCCATCGGCGCGGCGCTGGCGAACAACGAGATCGGCAGCGACGTCACGGCCCGGATCGTTCAGGTCGCCGATCTGGCCACCCCCGGGGCGGTGACGCTGTCGGCGAGCCGCAGCGCGACGATCTTCGCGCAGACCTTCGCCGCCTCGATCGAGGCCGCGGTGTCCGGTCAGGGCAAGGGCTTCGGCGTCTCCGGCGGCGGCGCTCTCTCCCTCAACACGGTCGGCGGCTCGACCGTCGCCGAGCTGACGGGATCGACGGTCGGAAACGGCACGGACGCCGCCACCAAGGTCGGAAGCCTCGATGTCCTGGCGACCGACACGGCCAGGATCGCGGCGCTGACCGGCGCCCTGGCGATCGCCGCCAACGGGTCGGCGGAAGGAAAGGCCTCGGGCGTCGCCGTCGGCGCGTCGGTCTCCAACAACGTGATCTCGGCCGGCGCGGCCGTGCGCGCCACGATCTCCGGTACGCCCGTCCGTTCGACGGGGGCGGTCCGCGCCGCCGCGACGTCCAGCCAGACGATCGATGCCACCACCATCGCCGTCTCGGTCGGCGTCTCGGCCAGCGGGTCCGACCAGGCCGTGGCGGTGAGCCTGGGCGGTTCGGTCGCCCGCAACGTCATCGACATCGCGACCACGGCGCAGATCCTCGGCGCCGTCGCGATCGAGGCCGGCAGCGTCGCGGTCCGCGCCGACAACAGCTCGGCCGTCTCCGCCAATGTCGGCGCGGCCTCGATCGCCGCCGCCTTCGGCTCGACGACCGCCGTCTCGGTCGCCCTGGCGGCGAGCGTCGCCCTCAACACGATCTCGGGCAATGTCAGCGCCGGCATCACGGACGCCACGGTGACGACGCTCGCGGGCGGCGTCACCGTGGCGGCCACCCGCACGGGGACGATCGGCACCAAGGCCGCGGCGGCGAGCGTCGCCGTGGGCATCGGCGGCGAGAAGGGCATCGGCGTCGCCGGAGCCGGCGTCGCTGCCGTGAACCGGATCAACAGCAGCACCACGGCCGAAGCCGCGAACGCCAAGATCGACGCGCAGGGCGCCGTCGCCGTCTCGGCGAGCAGCACGGCGACGATCACCGCCGACATCCTCAGCGCGGCCGTCTCGGTCGGCGGCGGATCCGACAGCGCCGGCGCCGGCGCCCTGGGCCTGGCCATCGCCTACAACGAGATCGGAGGCTGGACCGCCTACGACGAGGCGAAGCACAGCGTCAGCGAGACGCCGTCCTTGAACGGTCGCGCCAAGGTCTCGGCTGCGCTGACCGACACCACGGTCAAGGCGACCGGTGCGCTGTCCGTGGAGGCGACCAGCGGAAACACCATCACCGCCAACATCGCGGCGATCGCGGCCGGCGTCAGCGCGTCCGGCGACAAGGCTGGCGCCGTCACCATCGGCGGCACCTTCGCGATGAACAGCATCGGTCTGGCGACCCTCGCCACGATCGACGGCGACGGGATCGGCGCCACGCCCGGAATCCAGGCCGCGAGCGCCAAGGTCTCGGCCCAGGACGTCTCGGCCGTCACGGTCCAGGCGCTGTCGGCGAGCCTCGCCCTCGCCGCCGCGGCGAACAACGCGGTGTCGATCTCCGTCGGCGGCAGCATCGCGCTCAACACCATCGCCAACGACGTGTCGGCGAGCGTGAAGGGCGTCGATCGCGGCCTCCAGACCGTCGACGCGATCCTCGTCTCGGCCAAGTCGGCCGGCTCCATCACCGCGCGGGCGGCCTCCGCCGCCATCGCCGTGGCCGGCTCCGGCTCGAATGCCGTGCCGATCAGCGCCGCGGTGACCTACGCCCGCAACGTCATCACGACGAGCACCCGCGCCCAGGCCGGCGAGAGCCGCCTCGTCACCACGGGCGCCAACGGCACCGTGAGCGTCACCGCCGAGGCCTCGGCGACGATCGACGCCGCGATCCTGGCCGCGTCCCTGGCCGCGGGTGTGGGCGGCAGCAACGCCGTCGCCGTCGGCATCGGCGCGGCCATCGCCGAGAACCGCATCGGCCTGTGGTCCAAGTCCGGCAGCGATTCGAACACCAGCTACACCCTGGCCAACAACGGCAGCACCGTCGTCGAGGCGTCGCTGACCCGCGTCGGCGTCGACGCGAAGGGCGCGCTCAGCGTCGAGGCGACGTCGAAGAACCAGATCAAGGCCGCGATCGCCGCCCTGTCGGCCGGCCTCGCCGGGGGCGGCTCGAACGCCGTCGGCGTCAGCGGCGGCGCCACCGCCGTCGTCAACGCCATCGGTGTGACCACCCAGGCCTTCATCGAGGGCAACGGCGTCGCCAACAGCGCCATCGCCAGCAACGCGATCAAGGCCGGTGCCGTCTCGGTGAAGGCCGCCGACACCTCCAGCATCGTCGCCCACGCCCTCACCGCCGCGGTCAGCGCGGCCTTCGGCGGCTCGGCCGGCGTCTCGGTCTCGATCGGCTTCGCCCTCGCGCTCAACACGATCGACGCCGCCACCAAGGCGGGTGTCAGCAACGTCTCCGGCGGCATCGATGCCGGCGCGGGCGCGGTCCTGGTGGATGCCCGCAGCAACGCGACCATCACGGCGACGACCACGGCCGCGGCCGTCAGCATCGGCGGCGGCGGCTCGGCCGGCGTCGCCGTCGCCGGCGGCGGAGCGCTCGCCTTCAACTCCATCCGGCCGGTCACCCGCGCCGCCGTGACGGCGAGCCCGATCAGCCAGAGCGGCAGCATCACCGTCACCGCCGCCGCCAATTCCACCATCTCCGCCCTCGTGGCGGCGGCCTCCCTCGCCGTCGGCGCGGGCGGCTCGGCCGGCGTCGGCGTCGCCATCGGCGTCTCGGTGGCGGCGAACCGGATCGGCGACTGGACCTCGTCCGGCGAGGGTCGCGACCGCGTCGACACGGCGGCGGCCAACCAGACCTCCGTCGTCGAGGCGGTGCTGAGCGGCGGCAGCGCCAAGAGCAGCGGCGCGCTCACCGTCGGCGCCACGTCGGCGCAGTCGATCAGTGCCCAGGTCGCCGCCGCGGCGGCCTCGATCGGCGGCGGCGGTGCCGCCGGCGTCGGCGTCTCGGCCGCCGGCGTCACGGTCTACAACGCGATCGCGGTCGCGACCCGCGCCGTCATCGACGGCGACGGCGCGGCGGGCATCGAGGCCGGCAGCGTCTCGGTGAGCGCGGCGGACACCTCCACGATCGAGGCCTTCGCCGGATCCGCGTCGCTTGCGGGTTCGGGCGGCGGCTCGGCCGGCGTCTCGGTGGCGGTCGGCTTCACGCTGGCGCTCAACAGCATCGCCGGCGATGTCGAGGCGAAGATCGTTAACGCCGACACGCTCCTGCGCACCACCGGTGCCGCGGGCGCGGCGGTGAGCGCCTCGCGCGCGGGCCGGATCTACGCCGCCGCCGCCGCGGCGGCGATCAGCGTCGCGGGCGGCGGCGCGGCCGGCGTCGGCGTCTCGGGCGGCGGCGCCTTCGCGTCGAACCGCATCCTCGGCTCGGTGAACGCCACGGTGGATGCGAGCCGGATCACCACCGCGGGCGGCGGCGGCCTGACCGTGACCGCGACCGGGTCGTCCGAGATCACGGCGATCATCTCGTCGGCGGCCGCCTCCGGCGGTGGCGGCGGCGCGGCCGGCGTCGGCGTCGGCCTCGGCGTCAGCGGCGCCGAGAACCGGATCGGCGAGTGGCTGAGCGAGGGCGCGGATGCGGACCGCAAGGACACGCTGAAGGACAAGGGCGCCGTGGCCGTGCAGGCCTCGGTGAAGAACACGATCCTCGACGTCGCCGGGGCCCTGACGGTCCAGGCGACGGCGAGCCAGAAGATCTCCGCGGCCGTGATCGCGGCCGCGGCCGCGATCCAGGGCGGCGGCGCGGCGGGCGTTTCTGTGACCGCGGCCGGCTCCGTCACCGCCAACGCCATCGGCGTGATCACCTCGGCCACGATCGACGGCGACGGGACCGGCGCGGGCGCCGGGATCAAGGCCGGCAGCGTCACGGTCTCCGCCGCCAACACGGCCGAGATCTCGGCGGTGACCGGGGCCGCCTCGCTCTCCGGCGCGGGCGGCGGCGCGGCTGGCGTCGGCGTGGCGGTCGGCTTCGCGCTGGCGATCAACAACATCGCGGGCGGCGTCCAGGCCTCGATCGCCAACGTCGATGCCGGTCTGACCACCCGCAGCGGCGGCGTCTCAGTCGGTGCCCGCAGCAGCGCGCGCATCCGGGCGGCCTCGGCGGCGGCGGCGGTCTCGATCGGCGGCGGCGGCGCGGCCGGCGTCTCGGTGAGCGGCGGCGGCGCGGGCGCGCTCAACGTCATCACGATGGGGACCAACGCCTTCGTCGCCGACAGCCGTCTGACGGTGCGGGGCGGCAAGTCGGCGGTCACGGCCGACGCCGCCTCCGACATTCAGGCCCTGATCACCGCGGCCGCGGCGGCGGCAGGCGGCGCCGGCGCGGCCGGCGTCGGCGTCTCGGTCGGCATCGGCGGGGCCGAGAACCGGATCGGCGCGTGGTCCATCGCGCGCAACGGCGACAAGCGCGACGTCACCCTCGGGGACAGCGCCCCGGTCCAGGCCTATCTCAGCAATGCGAGCGTCGATTCCGACAACGCGCTCGATGTCACCGCGACCTCGAACCAGACGATCCGGTCGGCCGTCGCGGCGGTCTCCGCCTCGATCCAGGGCGGCGGCGCGGCGGGCGTCAGCGTCGCCGGGGCCGGCGTCGCCTCGACCAACCTCATCGCCGTGGCGACCCGCGCCTTCATCGATGGCGACGGCGCCGCCGGCGTCAGCGCATCGAAGATCGCGCTCTCGGCGAAGGACACGTCCCGCATCACGGCGGTCGTCGGCTCAGCCGGCATCGCCGGCAGCGGCGCCGGCGTCGCCGCCGTCGGCGTGACTGTGTCGCTGTCGCAGGCCACCAACATCGTCGGCAACACCGTCGAGGCGATCATCCGCAACGCGGAGACCGGCGTCACCTCGACCTCCGGCGACCTCTCGGTCGAGGCCGAGAGCGGCGGCTCGATCCAGGCGATCGCGACGGCGGCCTCCGTCAGCGTCGGCGGGGCGGGCATCGCCAACGTGCGGGTCGCCGGCGGCGGCGCCGGGGCAGTCAACATCATCACCACGAACACCCGTGCGGCCATCGAGAAGGCGGCCGGGCAGACGGCCCTCAACCGGGTCACGAGCGGCGCGGGACTGCGCGTCGGCGCGACGAGCAGCCAGGAGATCAAGGCCACGGTGGCCGCGCTCTCCGCGGGCGGCGGCGGCGCGGGCATCGCCAGCGTTCCGGTGGCGATCGGCCTCTCGGGCGCGCAGAACATCATCGGCAAGTGGACGACGGTCAGCGGCGGCCAGCGGCTCGACCAGCCAACCCTCGACACCAACGGCGGCGCCAAGGTCGAGGCGGTCATCGCCGACACGGTGGCGAACGCGCAGGGCGCCGTCGCGGTGACGGCGACCTCGGCCGGGACCATCGACGCGACCGTGGCGGCCGCCTCCGTCGTCGTCACCGGTGCCGCGGTCGCCGTCGGCGTGGCCGGCTCCGGCAGCTATTCGGGCAACGCGATCAGCTTCGCCACCAACGCCGCGATCACCGGGACCGCGACCAGCGTGACCGGCGCCGACGTGACGGTGCTCGCCACCAACCGCTCCGCGATCAGCGTCGATGTCGGCGCGGCCGCCGTCGCCGCCGCCGGCGGCGGTGTCGGCGTCGCCCCCTCGATCAGCGTCGCCACGGCCCTCAATGTCATCAACAACGCCGTCACCGCCGGGATCGACAGCGCCACCGTGACCGGGCGCACCGGCGCGATCCGCGTCTCGGCGCAGGTTCCGGCCGACGATCCCAACACCTCCGCCGTCGAGGGCGCGAGCATCCGCGCCCGCGTCGCCGCGACCGCCGTGGCCCTCTCCGGCGGCGGCGTGGCCGTCTCGGTGGCGGGCGGCGGCGCCGTCGCCACCAACATGATCGGCGGCACCACCCGCGCGCGGGTCAGCGAGGCCCGGCTGAAGGCGGCAGGCGACGTCGCGGTCGCGGCCGCGAACAACAGCCGGATCGAGGCCGAGGTCGCGGCGCTCGCCGCCGGCGCCAGCATCGGCGGCGTCGCGGTCGGCGCCAGCATCGGCACCGGCGTCGCGGTCAACGTCATCGGCAGCGCCATCACGCAGACGATCGACGGCCGGGACAAGACGACCCAATCGGGCGGCCTCGTCATCGAGGCGCTGTCGAAGAACACCACCATCGAGGCCGGCGGCACGCTCGCCGTCACGGCGGATTCCGGGCAGACGATCCAGGCGACGGTTGCGGCGGGCTCCGTCGCGCTCTCCGGGGGGGCGGTCGCGATCAGCGCCGCCGGCGCGGGCGCGGGCGCACACAACCGGATCGGCGCGCTGGTGAGCGCGTCGATCGACGGCGACGGCGCGGGCGACAAGATCACGGCGGGAGACGTCACGGTCGCCGCGCGCGACAGCTCGGTCCTCGCCGTCGAGACCGGCGCGGCCTCGGTCGCGGCCGCCTTCGGCTTCCTCGGCGGCGCCTCCTTCTCCCTCGCCGTCGCGGCGGCGGACAACGTGATCGCCAACAGCGTCACGGCCGCTGTCCGGAATCTCGGCGGATCCGGCGGCCTCACCGCCCGCGGCGCGGTCAGCGTCACCGCGAGCGAGAACGCGAGCCTGACGAGCCGCTCCCGCGCCGCGGCCATGGCCGGCAACGCCGCGGTCTTCGGCGTCGCCGTCGCGGGCGGCGGCGCCGGCACCGGCGACACCGTCACCAGCACGACGAGTGCCGGTATCTACAACAGCAAGGTCACGGCCGCGGGCGACGTCTCCGTCCAGGCGAGCGACACCACCACGGTCGATTCGCAGGTGCTCGGCATCTCCGTGGCCGGCGGCCTGCTGGCCCTGGCGGCGGGCGGCTCCGTCGCCAAGGTCGATGTGAGGCCGTCGGTCGAGGCCAAGCTTTCGGGCAGCACGATCGCGGCCGACGACGTCGTCGTCACCGCGACCGCGACGCCGACCGCCTATGCCAGGGCCACCGGCATCAATGCAGGCACCGCGGCGGTCGGCGCCTCGACCGCGCTCGCCAACGTGGCCGCCACCGTGGCGGCCTCCACCGACACGACCGGCCTCACCGCCAACATGGTGACGGTGCTGGCAAGCCTCGCCCGCGGCGCGAACCCGACCGCCCAGGCCGAGGCGACCGGCGCGGTCGGCGGCCTGATCGGAATCAACTCCACGGTGACCGAGGCGACCAATTCCAGCCAGATCACGGCCAGCTTCGGCACCGGCACCGTGCTCAACGTGGCGCGGGCGGTGTCGCTCGCCGCGTCGAGCACGACGCAGCAGCGGTCGAACGCCAACAGCGCCAGCCTCGGCCTCGTGGCGGCGGGTGCGACGGTCTCGCGGGCGGAATCCGCGACGCAGACCGCGGCCACCGTCACCACCACGGACACGATCCGCGCCGGCTCGTTCTCGCTCACGGCGACCGGGGCCGACGACAACCTCGCGGCGGCCACCGCCGGCTCGGGCGGCCTCGTCTCGGGCGCCGCCGCCGTCACCACCACGACGACGGGCGGCAGCACCGCCGCGACCCTCGGCAGCGGCGCCAAGGTCGACCTGATCACCGGCCGCACGGGAAGCGGCCTGTTCTTCCTGAACGCCGACCACACCGCGACCACCAACGGGCAGATCACCACCAACAGCTACGGGGCGCTGGCCGGCAGCGGCGCCCAGTCCACCAACACCGTCACCCATGCCGCGACCGCCGCGATCGGCGCCGCCGCCTCGATCCTCGCCTACGACATCACCGGCAGCGCGCGGAACGCGGTGCTCAAGCCGCTCCTGTCGAGCCCGAACATCGACGGCAGCACCGGCGGCCTCGCCAGCGGCGCCGGGGCGACGAGCCGGACCGAACTCGGCCTGTCCACGGCGGTGACCGTCGGCACCGGCGCCAAGCTCGAGACCACCCGCTTCACCGGCGCCTACGGCAACGTCACGCTCTCGGCGCTCAACGACGTCAACGTCTCCGACAAGGTCGTCCTGAAGACCGCCGGCGCGCTCTCCGGCGCGGGGGCGACCGCCTCGCTCTCCGGCCGGAACGGCGCCGGCCTCGACGCCACGATCACCCTCGGGGACAACGCGGAGATCCTGACGCTCGGCAATCTCACCGCCAACGCGAACACGCGGGTGACCGCCGCGATCATTGCGAACACCGAGACCTACGGCGGGGCGACCGTCGCCACCGGCGGCACCGACATCACGCTGCGGCCGAACAATGCGGTCACCGTCGGCATGGGCGTCCACGCCAAGGTCTACGGCAACCTGACCCTGGCCACCGGCAAGCAGGCCGACCTGCGCGACGACCGCTACGACCTCTCGGCGCGCACCGACACCTTCGCCGGCAGCGCGATCCCGATCCAGTCGATCAGCGCCAACATCGACCTGAAGCAGGCCAACACCATCACGGTCCGGTCCGGCGCCCTGCTGGAGACCGGCGGCGACGCCGTGTTCAACACCAACTGGTTCGGCATGGCCGGCGCCGACGCCAAGGCGAAGGGCACGAGCTGGACCACGGCGCTCGCCGGCGCCGTCGACAGCCTGCTGGGCGGCAACCCCGAGTCGGTTCAGGCGGGCGACGCCACGACCGCCTCGATCGGCCGCGTCATCATGGACGGCACGGTCCGCACCGGCATCATCAGCGACATCAAGATCGTCCTCGATCAGCTCGGCAACCAAGCCGGTACGCCGATCACCTACCAGGCGAACGGCTACACCTACGTCCTGGGAGAGGCGGCCGGTAAGACCATCCTGACGGGCACGATCTATCTCGGCGGCCAGGCCATCGACGCGAACGGCAACTTCGTCACGGACGGCACGACGCCGAAGACCTTCACCCTGAGCCAGGACACGGGCGGCGCGACCGCTCTCCTGACGGCGCCCCGGCTGCCGATCACCATCGCGATGGGGACCGAGCAGCAGCGCTCGGGCCTGATCGAGGCCCTGCAGGACGCGATGGCCAAGAAGAAGGAGTACACGCGCGACGCGGGCCTGCAGGAATTCTACAACGGCGAGGTCATCCGCATCGCCGGCATCCTGAAGGCGCAGGGGCTCGCCGAGATCTTCTACAACAGCGACGGGAGCATCGCCGGCGTCGGCGCCGTGCTCAAGCAGGT
Source organism: Methylorubrum podarium (assembly GCF_040270385.1). NCBI lineage: Bacteria > Pseudomonadati > Pseudomonadota > Alphaproteobacteria > Hyphomicrobiales > Methylobacteriaceae > Methylorubrum > Methylorubrum podarium. Next base: position 67,848 of record NZ_JBELQE010000090.1, read on the forward strand.
CCAGGTCGTCACGATCGGGGCCTTCACGGCGGGCGCCGGACGCATCGCCGTCTTCGCGGACGACCTCAGCGGCAGCGGCGCCTTCGAGGCCAAGGAAAAGGGCAAGGTCGAGATCGAGAACAACTCGTCCGCGTCGCTGCGGATCGGCGGTATCACGATGCCGGAATCCTCCGGCGGCCTGACCTATAACGGCGTCAAGGTTTCCCTGGCGAGCGAGGCCGAGGCGAAGAAGAAGATCAACGACATCAACGCCCAGAGCGCGGCGGAGGACGGCTACACGCCGGGCAGCGTCGCGTTCTCCCGGATCGCTTCGGGCGGCAGCTTTACGAACGCGCCCGACAGCACCATCACCATCGTCAACAACCTGGGCGTCACCACCGCTCCGAACGGGACCGACATCCCGGCCGGTGCCCTGATCATCGCCGGCGCGATCACCGCGCCGAACGCCATCCTCACGGCGACCAGCAAGGGCGACCTCTTCGTCGATGCCGGCGCCCGCATCATCGTCAAGGAAAACAAGTCCAAGGCCAGCGGCTCCGCCTCGGTCGGCGGACCCGGCTCGATCAGCGACAAGTCGGTCTACGAGGTCGGAGGCACGCCCTACTCCCAGGTGAAGGGCGCCTTCGTCTCCGACGGCTTCGCGCCGTCGAGGGTCGAAGACATCGTCGCCAAGCTCTCGGTGAAGTCCAGCGAGCCGAATCTGCAGGCGAACCAGATTTCGATCAACGCGCAGTACGTGAACATCAACGGCCTGATCCGCAGCGGCGTCTCCGAATACAAGATCACCATCGACCAGGATGCGATCCGTGAGATCGAGGCGGCGCTGGCGAACAAGACCGCGCCGTACATGACGCTCAGCCGCCTGTCGAAGGAGGGGCTGTTCACGGTCCAGCTCGACACGGTCAACGAGCAGCTCATCGTCAAGGAGCTCGTGACCTACGGCGGCTACGTCGAGATCACCGGCAACATCCTCAACACCGGAAACGGCACCGGCCGGATCGAGGCGCTCGCCGGTTACTCCAACATCGTCATCGAGAACGGGTCGAAATACGACGTCGTCCTTGAGAAGCTGGACAACAGCAGCCGCGGCGCCGGCCGCGTGGTGCTGAACGACCTGGCCTATTCCGACGCCAACGTTCGCTACCGCAGGACGTCCTACAGCTCGACGAAGGACGCCGCCGGCAACAACGCGGTCTCGACGCTCGTCCGCACGATCTACAACGACGGCAAGGGCGACCCGACCACGGTCGCCGGGGCCCCCGACCAGACGGTGACGGGCCGCACCGCGACCTACACGCCCAAGGACGGCTGGCGCTACGCCTACGCGGTCGGCCAGACGTCGACCAAGTACGAGAAGACCGTGACGGGAACCTCGTCCTGGCTCGGCATCGACGCGCTGGCGAAGGATCCGGCCAAGATCCAGGGCTTCAAGGAGGTTGCCACCGGCGACGTGACGATGCTCGCGTCGGGGACCTACTACTATCTCGATGTCAGCAACGACGCGGCCTACACCTTCCCCACCATCAACAATCCCAAGGTCACCAACCTCTCCGGATACAGCGCGCCCAGGATCACGGATTCCTGGCAGACCAGCACGTGGTACGGAAAGAAGACGTACTACACGGAGTGGACGCGGGAGCAGCCTCGGGAGACGACGGCGACGGCCAACATCCTCGCCGACCGTCCGATCCAGGTGTCGTTCTACGGCTCCGATACGGGCGACATCCGCATCACCTCGACGGGCGCCGGAAAGGTCCTGATCAAGAACGGCATCGTCAACAGTTCGGGCAAGGTGACGATCGACGCCGTCGGCTCGATCGAGCAGATGAACGACGCGGCCACGATCTCCGCCGCCACCGTCAGCCTCACCTCGCGGGCGGGCAGCATCGGCAAGGGCTCGGCCGTCCTCGGCAATGATGCCTCCGGAACGGGCGTCATCCCGGCGGCCGACGCGCAGGCGCTGCGGATCGACGGCGTCTTCAGCACCGACAAGGACGGCAAGCGGAGCTACACCGCGCCGGTCGTGCTGAGCGCCTCGGCGGCGGGTTCGGTCTACATCCAGAACGTCGGCCTGCCGGCGCTGACCATCGACACCGTCAGCGCGAGCGGCGGCGACGTCACGCTCGTCTCGGCGCCCGGCATCGTCGTGGCGGCCGGCAAGACCGGTTCGATCAGCGGCGGCGTGATCACGCTGGCCGCCAAGTCCGGCGATATCGGCTCCGGCGACGTGACGGGCAGCACGATCCTGAACCTCAAGGGCGGCCAGACGCAGCGCGACCGGGTCGATATCCTGGCCGGCGGCAACGTCTCGATCCGTCAGACCGCGGGCGACCTGCGCCTCAACAGCCTCACCGCCGGCGGCGACGTCGTTGTGCAGGTGTCGAGCGGCAGCCTGCTCAACGTGAACGACGTCGTCGTCCGCGACGAGCGCAAGGCGGCCGACCTGATCAAGGGCGTCTGGAAGGATCTCGCCCTCACCGGAAGCGCGGCCGAGGAGAAGTTCAAGGCGACGCTGAGCGCCTTCGAGAGCACCCGCGAGCGCGAATACAACGCCTACTGGTCCTACCGGAACCAGCAGGCGAACCCCGCCGTCTACGACGCCGGCTTCGAGGTGAAACTCAGCAGCCAGTCCGGCGAGTTGCAGTATTACCAGTCCCTCTACCGGGACGAGGCGACGCGCAAGGGGCTCACCGGCAGCGCCGTGACCGACTATGTCGGCAAGGCCGTGGCGGCGATCGAGCAGAGCCGCACGGCGCAGTATCGGGCGCTGCACACGCAGTACGGCCGCTTCGGCGACGTCTACCACGCCGATCTCGCCGGCGATTACGCGACCTACTGGGCCATCCGCGGGACGCAGGCGAACGGCAGCGCCTTCGATGCGGGCTACACGGTCACGGCGACGGCCGAGGTCCTGGCCAAGATCCAGGCGGCGACGCGCGCGGCGCCGATCTCCGGCGATCCGCTGGTGGCCCGCGTCACCGCGCAGATCGCGCAGATCGAAAGTGCGCGCGGCAACGTGCGCCTGAGCGAGGCCGAGATCCGGGCGCTCTACACGACGGCGCTCGACGCCGAGGCGCGGGGCGCGACGCTGGCGGCGGATGCGTTCGAGGCGCTCTCGAACTACGACACCGCCTACGCCCGCTACGAGGTGCTGAAGGCGAGCCGCGTCAACGGCGCGATGACGCTGACGACCGCCGAGCGCGACGCGCTCCGCAC